>NZ_JAHGVE010000004.1 GCF_018835585.1 Pelorhabdus rhamnosifermentans | reverse complement strand
CTATCTTGGCCGTAAAACAGGTAAAGGTTTTTACGACTACAATAAATAAGCTTTGATGATTTTTCAAATGAAGGAGTAAATCCCATTAGTTAATGAAATAATTATAAAAATTAATTGAATTTTCGATAAAAAAAGGTGGAGGATTTTTTATGGCACAAGATATTAAATTTGCTGATATCCAAATTGGGGATACAGCCAGTTTATCTAAGACGATAGCAGAGCATGATGTGTATACCTTTGCAGGGATAACAGGGGATTTTAACCCGGTACATATTAATGAACAGTTTGCTAAAGATACAATGTTTCAAGGACGTATTGCTCATGGTATGTTAACGGCTGGTTTTATTTCTGCTGTACTTGGCACAACTCTCCCAGGAATTAATACTATTTATTTAGGGCAAGAGTTATCATTTAAGGCCCCGGTAAGAATGGGCGATACGATTACTGCCACCGTCGAAGTGATTGAGAAAAACGAAGCCAAACATCGTTTGGTTCTAAAAACAATAGTTACAACTCAAACCGGCGTTGTTGTTGTTGATGGAAAAGCCTTTGTAATGAAGAAATAAGAACTGATATAAGGAGTCTGATAAGCAGGTATGAACGATTAATAACATTGTGATGACTGACAACTGACAACGTTTTGTACGGTGTCAGTTTTGTTTTCGGGGAGCACTTGGTATAGAGAGCGTTTTTGCAATTAATACAAGCAAGGTCATATTTCCGAAAAGTTTTAGTATAGCATAGATTTCAGGAATTAAAATAGGAGAGGTTTAGTATGAAAATTGGTACAAAAATCAGCCTGGGACTCGGATTTATCATGATGTTGCTATTAGTTTTGGGATTTAATTTTTACTTTGCTGCTCAACAAAATACTACTAGTATAACCGCCATCGAAGAGGCGAACGCCAGAGCGCTTTTAGCATCAAAAGCCGAAAATTTATACACTGGAGCTGTTCTCGAAATCAGACGGTTCATCGCCGATGGCAATGATAGCAACCGTCAGGGGTTTATAGAACGAATGAACACCGTTGTGGAATTAGAAAATCAGATTCTTGCTAAAGCTTCGCCGGAAAAGAAAGCGTCCATTGAGAAGCTTATTAGCGACACTAATACTTATTACGCAGGTGTTAGGGAGCGACTTATACCAGCACTAGCTGATGGACATGCAGCTAAAAAGAGCGGGGATACTGCGCGCGAGGCACAGGATCAATTGATTAGTAGTGCTACTACCAGAGAACTAACACCATTCGCCCAAGAGCTCCAAAAGGCACTATCAACCATCGTAGAAGATAACTCTAAAATCGTTAAAGATCAAGTAACCCAATCCAAAGAGAATGCATCAAATGCCCGTACTGTGTCGATCACATTGACAGGGATCATATTTCTTATAGGAATCACGCTCAGTTTAAGCCTCACCAAGATGATCATCAAACCTGTAAAAGCTACAACCACCTTTCTTGACCGTATGGCTGAAGGTGACTATGAAACTGTCATAAATAAGGCACTTCTTTCCCGTAAAGACGAATTTGGAGAAATGGGCCAGTCATTGGCCAGTATGCGCAGCAGTATGCGCGATCTTATTGGTCAAATGTTAAGGCAATCCGAATTGCTAGCTGCCTCAAGTGAAGAAATGACTGCTAGTGCCGATCAATCAGCTCAAGCTGCCAACCAAGTTGCTATTTCCATTACCGATGTAGCCAAAGGTGCAAAGCAGCAACTAAGTGTAGCCAATGACACAGCCGTTGTTGTACAGCAGATGTCAGCAAAAATCCAGCAAGTTGCTGCTAACGCCAATGAGTTAGCCACGCAATCCGCTCAGGTAGCTGAAATAGCGAACCAAGGTAACAAATCGATGGATAAAGCGATAAAGAAAATGAACTATATCGAAGAAAATGTTACCGCCTCCGCTGCACTAGTAGCTAAATTGGGGGAAAGGTCTAAGGAAATCGGTCAAATTCTCGATACTATCACTGGGATTGCCGGGCAAACCAATTTACTGGCCTTAAATGCCGCCATTGAGGCAGCTCGTGCGGGTGAACAAGGGCGTGGTTTTGCTGTAGTAGCAGAAGAAGTTCGCAAGCTTGCAGAACAATCGCAAGATTCCGCCGAACAAATCGCCACACTAATTGGTGAAATTCAGAGTGATACAGACAAAGCTGTAGTAGCCATGAGAGATGGCACTCTTGAAGTCAAGCTAGGAACAGAAGTAGTCAATGAATCAGGACAAACCCTTTTAGAAATTTCAATGCTGATAACTCAAGTATCTGGACAAGTAAAAGAAATATCTTCAGCCATCGATCAACTGGCTATTGGCACTCATCAATTTGTTGGCTCAGTAAAACAAATTGATGAGTTAAGCGAAAAGGCAGCTGAAGAAGCACAGACGGTATCAGCTGCAACCGAAGAACAATCGGCATCTATGGAAGAAATCGCTTCATCAAGTCAAGCGCTGGCTCAACTAGCTGTAAATCTCCGCGATACTGCTAGCAAGTTCCAGATTTAATCCCAAAATAGGACAGCTTTTTATAAACCCATCCGGACTGCACGCGCGTCCAGCGGCTTATTTTACCCAAACAGCAGGAAAACCTTGTGTATTCCTATTTAACTTCCGATAACTATAAATTATCGGAAGTTAAAGAAATAGCTAATTTTATTAGTAATAGCGCGATTAACTTCCGAATATTCCTTTGGCGGTTGAGAATAATCGATGGTTTCGCTAATCGCGAAATCTATTAATCGTTACTATTAATAGATTTCTTTATCCTCTTTCACACTTATTTGCTCTGCAATTCCGCGCGGCGCAAGAGAAAATATTGTATCTTTTCTCTTGCCATTTTCCGCCCCATGGGTGTATCCAACGACATAAAAGTGTTCTCCAAGACGCTTTGCCAAGGTTTCATAATTTGATGCCTTTCCCCGCATACAAGACGACAAATGCACCACATCCACACCGTTCTTAATCATCGTCTCGATTTTATGATCAATGTCTCCTCCAGCGTGAGAAAAAGTAACAAGCTCTATCTTGCCCTCATATCTCCCAAAAGCGTCCTTTCTCTGAAAAAAAGCGTTAAGACAACCTCTACCTGTACAACGTTGCATGGTTTCTTCCCTGACTAGTATAGCAATTTTCATAATTCACCTCATATTTATATTCAGGACATGTGGGGACATTACTAGAATTTTCTTATATATATTATGTTCTACGATAATGTGACCATATGCAATGTAACCCTCGAAAGGTACTACCGCATTGGCATATTCCTCGCCCGTTTAACCTAGTACAAAACTCTTCCGTCCCATCATCATAATTAGTATTTTTGTTAACACATATGGAATTTTTCAACGAATATTTTTTTGAATCACTACTCTCATTTTTGTCTATACCAAATTGGCAAAACCAGTTCCATGCTCGCATTCCGCTCTCACTTCCTAAAAGGCTTAGCATAATTAAGATAAGTCTACCTCTAGGAAAGACAACTGTCTGTGATGCAAATCACGAATTGCTGCATAGATAACAAATTCTGATGACGCTCATGTTTCAGGATTCGCGTCATAATTAGAGCACTCAATTAGTTGTCTTAATATCCATGCGCTATGCTAAACGAAGTACTAGACGATATACTCGCATTACCGAAAGGGGGCTAGAACCCTTTTCTTTCATGAGTTCCAGTCCCTTTTTTAGTCTTTACTTTTTGGACACCCTCTAGTTCATTATCAATAAAATCCGTTATCATATAAACATAGACTCCTACTATTCAATATAAAAATCAGAATAGTTTCAATATTCTAGGCGCTTATTCCGATTATGTTATGCCTTTAGTGCATTCGCTCCTAAAATTGCTTCAATATCTTTTTCAGCAGTTGAAACAAGTTTGATTTTAAATTTTTCTACCAAAGTTTGCAGTACGTCAGGAGTAAAGAAAGCAGGAAGTGTGGGACCGATATAGATATTGTGAATATCGAGAGATAATAGCGTAAGAAGTATAGCAACTGCTTTCTGCTCATACCAGGATAGTACGAGTGTAAGAGGCAGCTCATTTACGCCACAGTTAAATGCTTTGGCTAAAGCAACGGCGATACGAATTGCAGAAAACGAATCATTGCATTGCCCCACATCAAGCAGTCGGGGAAATCCAGCCAACGTACCAAAGTCTTTATAATTAAATCGGTATTTACCGCAAGCTAACGTAAGCATCAAGGTATTGTGGGGAGTTTTATCGGCAAAATCGGTGTAATAACTTCTACCTGGCCGAGCACCATCACAACCGCCAATTAAGAAGAAGTGCTTGATTTCACCTGATTTTACAGCCTCTACAATCTTCCCTGCATTGCTAAGGACCGCATGATGCCCAAAACCAACAGTAATCTTGCGTTCAGGTTCATCTTCTTTGAATCCTCTAAGTTCCAAAGCCTTATTGATAATGGGTGTAAAATCTTTACGACCATTGTGTTCCTCGATATAAGGCATATCAGAAAAACCAACGATACTTGTTGCGAATATCCTGTCGCTGTAGCTATCACGCGGCGTCATTAGGCAGTTTGTTGTCATAAGGACACAACCGGGTAGATTGTCGAATTCCTTTTGTTGATTCTGCCATGCAGTGCCGAAGTTCCCAATCAGATGCTTATGTTTTTTCAGTTCAGGATAGCCGTGGGCGGGTATCATTTCGCCATGGGTATAAATGTTGATACCTTTACCTTCTGTTTGCTCTAACAATTGTTTAAGATCTTTCATGTCGTGTCCAGAGATGACGATGAACGGCCCCGCCTTTCTGGATATGAGTATTTCTGTGGGTTCTGGATTACCATATTCACCGGTATTAGCTGCATCAAGCATTTCCATGCACTTAAAATTAGTCTTGCCAAGTTCCATACATAAGCCTAGCCAGTCAGGCACGCCTAATGATTTATCTAATGTAGCTGCCAGTCCTTTGAAGAAAAAATTTCCTACTTCTTCATCTTTCTTTCCAAGCACTAGGGCGTGGTGAGCATAGGCTGCCATGCCTTTAAAACCATAAATTAGCGTTTGCTGTAAAGACCGGATATTCATATCCATGGATTGATCCGTCATAATGCCAAAATTTTGGGCATCCTTGAGCATTTCTTCCTTAGTAGCTGGAGCCACATAATCTGCTTCCGCTGGTGCAAACTTAGCTTTGTCACCTAACTGTTCCTTAAGTTGAGATTTAATTTTGTTGGATTCTTGTATATAGCTCACAAAACGTTCAGGATCAAAGTTTACATTGGTAAGGGTAGAAAACATTGTATCCATGACAAACTTGTAGGTAAGAGTATCAATTTTTCCGCCAGCTTGTATAATTTGCCAACCATAATAACCGATTCCCTTTAAAGAGTGAATAAGAACATCCTGTAGACCTGCAACTTCGGGGGTTTTACCGCATACGCCCATTTTTACGCAACCTTTACCGCCTGCGGTCTGCTCACACTGATAACAAAACATCGCATTTTCCATATTAAAGATAAACCTCCCTTTTAATATATATTTAGCAATATTATGTATCACTTGTAAAAATACTATCCTTTTATCTGTACATGTAATTAAACTGTTTACAACAAAACCAATACAAATGGCAAAAAACAGATTACTACAGTTTAACCTAAAAATGGCATCACCGACATACCGATGACACCATTTTGTACATAGCTTCAATTAACATAAAAAAGGAACTCACTCTATATCATTTTTAACATCAATTAGTAACTAGTAACATTTTAAAATTATCTATAGCATTTAGACCATGCGGAATGTTAGCGGGCATTACGACTAACAGTAGCAACTTTTTAGACTAGATTGTTGATATTTTCTCTACAGAGTTGCAAAAATTATCAATATTTAATACCTTTCCAATAAATAGGCGTGCATATTTCCGCGATTGCTGGCAAATGAACATCTTTCAAAACCCATTTTTTGAATTCTTCAAAACCCGTTCTGTCCACAATGTACCCGATATGTTCTTTACCTCCGGGCGCAAATGGATCTATATAATTTTTCACATAGTCGTAGGTATTGCAGATGATTTTGATAATACTATCTTCATCTGCCCATTTTATAAAGTCTTCGCCCAAACGGGGATTTTTCTTACCGGTTCTGCCGAAAATAGTTAAACGGAAGTACTTTTCATGGCTGCGCGTCCAAGCCCCAGTTGGACAGTTCAAAACACACTCACCACAACCAATGCACTTCTTGGCATTGCGCATTACCTTGAAGTTTACGGTTTCCAAAGCACTTACTGACTTTTTAGTACAGGCTTTTACGCAGGCACCACAACTAACACAACGTTCCTTATCATATTGAGGCGAAGTCATCCCCATAATACCAAAATCATGCATTCTTACTTTGGCACAATCATTAGGACAACCTGTAAGAGCCACCTTAAAATGCAAGTCATTTGGAAAAATTTCCTTTTCAATTCTCTTTGCAAATTGAGAGGTGTTATAACAAGCGTAAGGGCATACATTGTTTCCCACACAGGCTGTAACATTTCTTGTACCGGAAGAAGTATACCCTTGTCCCCAAGCTTCTTGATTAATATCCAATCCTGCGATAATGGGCTGAATTAGTTCATTTACCCTAGGTATATCTTCAAACTTAATACCGGGAATTTCAAATCCCTGCCGGGTTGTAATATTTACGATACCGTTGCCATAGGTTTCTGCAATATTTTGAATCATCCCTAAATACTTTGCTTCCAAATAACCACCTGGAACACGAATACGCGATGCAGTAAAACCTCTATGTTTTGTCACTCGAAATGCATTCTTTTTTATTTTTTTGGTATTAACGTCCATTTGATCCCCCCCTTTCTAATCAAATAATTGACGGCCTTTTACAAAATTGAATACAGGGCCGTCCAGACAAATATAGGTGTCATCAGTTTTACAATGGCCGCATTTTCCTATGCCACAGCACATCTTTCGTTCATAAGAAATCCAAATATTATTTTCTTTAAAACCTCTTTCTAGAAGTCCTTGTGTAGTAAACTTCATCATCATTGGTGGCCCCACAACAATTGCGACTGCTTTATTGAAATTTTCAAAATTTAACTGTGGAATATATTGAGTAACTAAGCCAGTTTTACATGTAGTATCGTTTTCCGCATTGTCTACAGTCAAAATCACATTCATTTTTTTCTTCCAGAGACCAAAATCTGTACTAAATAAAACATCCTTTGGTGTTTTAAACCCTGCTATTAAAGTCATGTTTTTTGTTTCTTCCCTGTGACTGCAAAAATAATCGACAATACCTTTTACCGGTGAAAGGCCAGTTCCTCCGACGATAACTACAAGTTCTTTCCCTTTGTAGTTATCTATGTCAAAGCCATTGCCGTAAGGACCGCGCATGAATAATTTATCACCAACATAATGCTCAAAAATTTCATGGGTAACCTTACCGACGCGGCGGATGGTCAAATCTACGGTGCCATTACCAATACCGCTTACTGATATTGGAGCTTCGCCATACTTAGGGATTGATACTTCAAAAAACTGTCCCGGTTTCACATTTCCCTCATAAGTAACACGAAAGGTATATTCAATATCCGTGTGTTTAATAACATCCCGAATCTCAGTCAGGAAAGGAATGTACTCATTTGACGGCATTTAATGACACCTCCTTAACTGCTGCACCCAGCTTATTTATGGAATTAGCAAAAGATATATACTCAGGACAAATATCATCGCAGCGTCCGCATCCTACGCACATATGATAGCCGTTGCGCTTTTTAAAATCATACACTTTGTGAAGTACTTTAAAACGCATTCTCTGCCCATTCTTTTTGCGGTAAGAACCGCCGCCAGCAACATCAGTAAAGCCATCCACCATACAAGATGCCCATACACGACGCCGTTCTCCAACTTTTCCGTTATCTGTGTAGAATATATCCTGCATAGTAAAACAGGTACAGGTGGGACATACAAAATTGCAGCGCCCGCAGTTAATACAGCGGCTGTCATACTCATCCCACATTTTCGAGTGTGCGATATCCGGCGTGATTCCATCCGGTATATGAACATGCGTCTCATTTTTGGTTACATAGGAAGGAATTACAGCAGGCGTTCCAATACTATGCGCAGTAAATAATGTTTTCCACGCATCATTATGATTATCCACAAATATTTCACCGTTCTTAAATTCAAGGTAAGCATCATAACTGTCGACGCTGTTGGTTCCCATGTCGACACAAAAACAGTTTTCAAAGGAATGCTCACAGCCAATCAAGATAAACTTTACTTTATCCCGCAGGCGTTTATAATAGTAATCTTCAGAGCC
The DNA here is from genome assembly GCF_018835585.1 of Pelorhabdus rhamnosifermentans. Lineage (NCBI taxonomy): Bacteria > Bacillati > Bacillota > Negativicutes > Selenomonadales > Sporomusaceae > Pelorhabdus > Pelorhabdus rhamnosifermentans. The sequence continues at coordinate 230,726 of NZ_JAHGVE010000004.1, read as the reverse complement.
GTTTTCAAGATAAATTGCATCCAGCCGCTTCACAGCATTAAGATCGCAGCTGCGCAATAAAATAACTGCCCCTTTTTTCGGAAAATCAGCTTCTTTTACCATATTCTCGGTAAAAAAGAACAACGTCTGCGACAAAGGCAGCAATACCTCCTTAAACGAGTAATCCGATTTACGGTCAAAAATAATTTCTTCAACTGTATGGATTTCTCCGTAACGGATGCGATCAGTATCCGAGAAATTCCCCCCACCCTTAAAAAGCTTGGGAGCATAGACGATATATTCTTTCGACCATTCATTTAATACCTGATTGAATCCATCCTTGTCTAGACAATAGCCCATGTTTACACCTCTTTCTTTTTTGATATGTGCATTTGGAATGGCAATGAAAAGAATTGCAGCAACCGTATCTTCTAATGGACAAGACTAAGATTATAGAAATATCAGCTTCTCCAAATACATAAGCGACTTCTTCTAGTTCAAATTTTAACAATCTGATTATATAATAAGACAAAAAAAACTGCCGTGATAAACATCACGGTAGTTTAAAATATTTTGATAATTCATCGCAGTCTCTTACAATAATAAGTATACATAAACAAATGTTAATCCTTTGCAATACTATATCCACCATCTACAGGAATAGATGCTCCCGTAATATATTTTGCCTGCTCAGAAATTAAGAAGAGTACTGTTTGAGCGATTTCCTCGGGCATAGCAAATCTTCCAAGCGGAATAAGTTTTTGGCGTAAAGCTTCCCCATTAATATCGGTAATATGTTTTTTTAAAAGATCGGTAGAAGTCCTGCCTGGTTCAATTGCATTAACAGTTATTTGATAAGGAGCTAATTCAACAGCCATTGCTTTAGTTAGCGTTCGAACGCCAGCCTTTGACGCTGCATATGCCGCCATACGCTTTCCTACAAGACTAGCCCTCATACAAGCAATATTTACGATGCTACCACTTTGATGATTCTCAACCATCCATTTGGCCGCTGTCTGCCCCCAAAGGAAGGTTCCTTTTAAGTTCACATCCATTGTTTTATTCCATTGATCTTCCGTCATTTCAAGAAACTCTGCTTTTTCCATTATACCCGCATTAGAAACTAATGCATCAACACGACCGAATTTTTCAATACATCTTTCCAGTGCCGCATCAACGTCGCTCTTTATAGTAACATCGCCGACAAAAAAATCAGCTTTATCAGTTGTCAATTCATCACGAACGGCTTGTACCAGCTTATCCTCATCACGATCAAATAAAAAAACATGATAACCGTTATTTGCCGAAGTCATGGATAGGACTTTCCCAATTCCTGATGCTGCTCCTGTAATAATTACCACGCGTTCACATCTATTGCACATAACAGTTGTATCTCCTTATCGAATTTATCAAGCGATAGGCTTTATTTAAATGCAGTCATGATCCATTCTTTTATTTCATCTCTAACACGTCGTACTCCTTCCATAATTTCATCATCTGTTCCTGTAAAACTAGATGGATCGGCAAAACTTTGGTGTATTTTCTTTCTTCCTCCAGGAAAATAGGGACAACTTTCTTGGGCATGATCACAAACAGTAACAATATAATCAAAATCATCATGAAGAAATTGATTCAAACTTTTAGCGTAATGGCTAGATAAATCCACTCCCATCTCTGCCATGGCTCTAACAACATAAGGATTAAGTTTTCCAGGTAAAGTTCCTGCACTAAATGACTCATAGCGATCTCCTTTTAGAGCGCGTAACAACGCTTCGGCCATCTGCGATCTTGCCGAATTATGTGTACAAAGAAATAGAACTTTTTCTTTCAATGTTATTCCTCCAATCAGAGACAAATAGTGCGGACAGCCACTGGCTGTCCGTTTGCCCCTATTCTGTTATTTTATCAATTTTTCCTTATCAAACCAATGCTTCGTTCGATTGCAAAAATTGCACACCGATAGCATGACAGGAACTTCAACCAATACGCCGACAACAGTGGCCAGGGTGGCGCCTGACGTTAATCCAAACAAGGAGATACTAACGGCTACGGCAAGTTCAAAGAAATTGCTGGCACCGATCAGAGCTCCCGGAGCTGCTATACAGTGCGGTACTTTAAAATATTTAGCTAAAAAATACGCGAGAGAAGAGTTGAAATACACCTGAATGGTGATCGGAATGGCAATTAAAATAATATTAAACCAGTTGCCTAAAATAACTTCACCCTGAAAAGCAAAAATAATGATGAGCGTAGCCAAAAGTGCTATGATCGTGACTGGTTTTAGAGGAGCCAAAAAACGAGTATGAAACCATGCTTCGCCTTTAGTACCAAGCAAGAACCGCCGCGTAAAATATCCAGCAACTAACGGGATGACAATATAAAGGACTACCGACATAAAGAGAACATCTTTCGGAACAACAATGTTCGAAACACCTAGCAAAAACATGACGATTGGTGCAAACAAAAGCAGCATAATTAAGTCGTTCAACGCAACCTGAACAAGCGTATAGGCGGAATCGCCATCAGTAAGATAGCTCCAGACAAATACCATGGCCGTGCAGGGGGCTGCTGCAAGTATAATAACGCCTGCAACATATTGATTGGCTAAATCCGTTCCTATAAATGGTAAAAAAAGGTTTTTAAAAAATAACCACCCAAGGAAAGCCATGCTAAAGGGCTTGATAATCCAGTTCACAAACAGTGTAATAAAAATTCCCTTTGGTTTCTCTCCGACTTTTAGTATCGCCGAAAAGTCAATTTTTAGCATCATCGGATAAATCATCAACCAAATGAGTACAGCAATCGGCAAATTAACGTGGCTTATTTCCATTTGACTCAAAGTAGTCACTAATCCCGGAAACATTTTACCGAACAGGATACCGATGACAATACAAATAAATACCCAAATGCTTAAATATCGTTCAAAAAAATCTAGTCGCTTTTCCGTCATCGCAGTCACCTCTTTTTATAATCTTTTTCAGAAATTTATTGGTTCAGACACCACAGGTTAGATCTTCGATGGCATTTTTCGCAGCAATATCCTTCTCATAGTGTCTTACTTGTTGAATATCGACGTTAAATAAAGCTTTTAAAAAACTATATTGTAAAAAGCAATCTTCATTCAAAGAGTAAAATACCCATTGTGCCCGCTTTTTGGCTTTAATAAGTCCGGTCATTCTTAGCTTGTTTAAATGTTTGGACAAATTGGATTGGGACAGCTGTGTAATTCTCTCAATATCACATACGCACAGTTCACCATGGTTTAATAAATTTAAAATTCGAAGTCTGTTTTCATCACTCAAAGCTTTCAGTATTTCAATTACGTCCATATCTCCATCACCTATTTCATTTATTCGAAAAACTTCGGCAGCGTCTTGGCTGTAATATTCTCTTTCAGCCAAGGCAATAACACGATATGGCCTTTTGCCAAATCATATACCCTATTGATCCACATTCGTTCAGCCTTGGCTTTGGCGGTTAGCAAGGGTTGCTCCGTATCAACCAGACTAAAACTTGAGTTTACGATCCACCAATTGGTGTGTATTCCTGCTCTCTTAAGATCTTCTTCAAGCCTTTGCGCTTCATAGACAGGGGTTGCCTCAGGTAATGTAACGATAATCACCTCTGTTTCCTGAGCATTTCTAAGCCTTGGCAGCAGCTTTTTCACCGCATCAGGCAGATCTCCTTTGATGCGCGCAACTTCCTTATGATAAGTTTCGGTAGCATCCAGCAGTAAAAGAGTATGACCGGTTGGTGCCGTATCAATGACGACCACTTCCTCGTCACATGCATCTACGATACTGGCGAACACATTGAAAATGGCAATTTCCTGCGTGCACGGCGACCGCAAATCTTCTTCAATATAGGATAGATCTTCTTGACTCATTGTTTGTTTTGCTTTTTCAAGTACATCTTGTCGGTATTTTTTTACTGCCTCCTCAGGATTGATGCTGCTTACCGTTAAATTCTCAGTCGATTCGACCAGCAGCTTGAGATGATTGGCCGGATCAGTTGTTGTAAGATGCACTTTTTCCCCCCTTGCAATCAAACCTAAAGCAATACTTGCAGCTAAAGTCGTTTTACCTACTCCGCCTTTTCCCATGGTAAATAGGACTTTTTTGTTTTGAGCATGAAGGTATCCTATTAATTCATTCAGCTTATGATAGCCTTTGATTTCAACAACTTCACTACTATCGGTCAGGAAATTTGATTTTAACATTAACCGGATTTTTTCTATGCCGGTAACATTATAGTCACGCAGAGGAATCTTGTATGCAGGTAGATTTCTAATCTCTTCAGGAATATTTTGAAGAGCAGTTGTTTGTTTTTCCACCAAACGTTTGGATATATCACAAAGACCGGCATCTCCTTCAAATATTCCATTAATGATCAGTATCTGATTCTTTACACCTAATTCTTTAAGTTCATGAGATGTTTTGCTGGCTTCAAACAGTGGTGAATACTCAGGTTTGGCGATAAGCACCAATGTGGTGAGTTCAGCATTTGCCAGGTTGTTTACTGCATTTTTGTACATATCCTTTTTGTCTTCAAGCCCTGCCAATTGTCCCAGACAGCTAGCTCCGTGCTGACTCTCACTAATAAACGTTGACCAGGCTGTAGGCAGCTGCAACATCCTTAAAGTATGTCCGGTCGGTGCCGTGTCAAAGATAATATAGTCATATTTTGCTTCCAGTTCCTTATTGGTAAGATAATTGGAAAACTCATTGAATGCCGCTATTTCTACAGTACATGCGCCTGATAACTGTTCTTCCATGTTTTTTATGACCGATTCAGGCAATTTTCCTTTGTAAGGACCTACCACAGATTCTTTATACTCATACGCAGCTTGTATAGGATCTAAATTTAGAACGGTTAAATTGGGAACACCCTGAATTTGAACGCCTTTATTGTCAAGCGTTGTTTCAAAAACATCCTGGAGATTCGAAGCTGGATCGGTACTGATAAGAAGTACCTTATTGCCACGATCAGCAAAGGTTACAGCTGTAGCACAGGCCGTAGAAGTCTTTCCAACCCCACCTTTTCCTGTAAAAAAAATGTACTTTTTTAAATCAAGTTTTGCTGGTTCGTATAGTTTCAGCATTGTACACTCTCCCTCCTTACTGTCAGCAGCACCCACTTTCAGAGTCTCCGCAACAGGCCGAATTACAACCACAATCATTGGACGATGCGTCAGTTGACAAAGCAATGCCACTCCAGTCCGCTAATTCATTATTTGACGGATAAGCCTTGGTTTTCACAACGATTCCGTCTAATAAAGTGATAGGAAGTACTGTTTCACCATCCTTCATTAACAGCTCATTAACAATAACGTTTTTTACATACACATCAGGATTACTATTCAGGTTATAGCAGATAGCGTTGCCACCGCTGGCATTAATTTTATTAACAGCGGCTGTAATGCGAAGCAAGTCCTCATTAACAGAGGGACCACACACTCCTGTTGAACAGCACAACGCCACTTCAAAAATTTCAATCTTTTTCATAATTGAATCCTCCTTTTTATATCACCGTATGTTCATATAGTGATATTCTATAGTATAGTATATTATCCTGCTCAATTTTCGTGACAATAAAAAATTATTTTGCCCAATGTTTGTCGATCATATTAGCCATAATAAAAAGGCAGCAACCCCAAAGTTGCTACCCCTTTTACTGTAAAAGATCCTTAGGCATTATTAGCTTGATTGCCTGTATGCGGACACACAACGCGGCAATTCCAGCAATTTACCAAATCATGTCCTCTGTCTGATGTTGTGCCTACGTGACTTCGACACAATTTTTGTTCTACTGAACCATTTCCACTTAATGCTTTCGTTGGGCAGGCATCGACGCACCGTTTACAGGCTGGCGGACAGAGATTATTGTTCATTAGAGAATCCGCCGCCAATTTCAAATCGGTCAGAATGGTTACCAAGGTGATCCGACTTCCATACTCAGGGGTAATTAACAAAGCGCTTTTACCAATAACACCTAGACCCGCTTTAACCGCAGCATGACGGTGAGACAGAATACCCATGCCATGTTTTCGTTCCTCATCCCAATAAAAATAAGGTGCATCGGTTGGAATAGTCATAGCTAATCCGCCCTGCCTCTCAATAAAGTACGCGACTTGACTTGCTAATGAATCTAAATCTTTTACAATTGTATCTCCTTGCATCGTATAAACAGCCTTGTTCTTTGAAAATACAGTCCCAACAGTCAATGCTTTCCCTAAAACGATCACGCTTTGAACTTCTGGCATAATGTTCGTGGGTTGAAAGCCTTCGGGTGCCTCTTTCAAATCATCGGCATCTGCAAAACCGACCAAATGAGCTCCCGCTGATAGCGCATACTGTCGAATCTTTTCCTTCAATTCATTCCCCTTCTCTCACTTGTAATCGAAAAACGGTTAGAACAACAGCTTCATACAATGGCTCGTACACGGACAGGCTTGATCAAGCCCTGATTCTTTGAGTAAGGAAAGTGGCACTTCAGCACGGTTGATTTCATAAAATCCTGTCCGTTTAAAATAATCTTGAGCCGTCTCTGTCAGTAAGTAAGCCTCTGCTATTCTTTTGCTTTTCAATTGAATTTGCATTTGGTGCCATAAAGCCATACCAACACCCGCTTTTCGCAATTCTGAAATTACTGCGAACGAACGGATCAATGCTTTGTTCTGCTCGTACTGAGCTCCTAACACACCTATGATTGGCCCACGATCAGCAACGATAAAATGATGGATGTTTAAATCTAATCCGACTATCGGCAGTCCGCTAGCCGTCAATACATCCCGTATTCCAGGCCAATCATTATCTGTTGCTTGGCGAATGGTATAATCGATCCCAGGAGTCCATTCACGAGCCGGTTTCTTAGCTCTAATAAAAGCGCTGACCAAAGAACCCTTAGCATCCGCCCATTCTTCTGGCGATAAAGAAATATTATTCTTAGCAAGAAGGTCTGCAAAATCGTATTCTTTTGTCACAATACATTCAATATTTTTTAACCCGGCTTTTTCTAGTTTATGGCGATATTCTTCTTCTGTCAGTGCGCCAGCAATGCAGCCGACCCATGCCAAAACATTTTCCTGTATCTTTTTCGGTAGTGCTTTTTTAATGACAATATCAGAAACGGCAATCCGCCCACCAGGCTTTAATACCCTGGCGATCTCCCGCATCACTTTGTCTTTATCGCCTGATAAATTAATGACACAATTGGAAACGACGACATCGATACTTTCTGTTTCTAAAGGGATGGCCTCAATATGCCCTTTTAAGAATTCGGCGTTTTCAATGCCTGCTTTTTTCTGATTGACTCGGGCGACTTCAAGCATCTCATCGGTCATATCCAAGCCATAGGCTTTTCCCGTTGGTCCGACTCTTCGAGCAGAAAGCAATACATCTAATCCGGCCCCGCTGCCTAAGTCAAGGACTACTTCTCCTGCATACAATGGGCCTAGTGATGTAGGATTGCCACAGCCCAAAGACAGTGCAAGCATATTTTCAGGTAATCCAGCTACCTCATCGGTGTGATACAACCCATCTGTTATTTGTTGTGCAGTCTTACTAGCTAAGTCGCCACAACAACTTTTGGGACTGCTAGAACATGATTTTTCGACAATCAATTTGGCATATCTTTGTTGAACGGTTTCACGAATATCTTGTTTCATCTTTTCTCTCCCCCATTTTAGCTGATTAGATTAAATAGATAACCAGTAAAAATAATGGCAACCGTTAGGATTCCGGCAAAAATAGCAATTAATTTTAGCCTCAGAACTTTGCGTAAAATAATCATTTCAGGAAAGCTAATCGCAGAGACAGCCATCATAAAAGCCAATGCAGTGCCAAGTGGTAATCCCTTTTCTATAAGTGAATAGACAATTGGTACCATCCCGCTAGCACTGTTATAAAGCGGAACCCCGAGCAATACTACCAAAGGAACTGCAAAAATATTATCAGGTCCAGCATACCGGGCAATAAAATCATCCGGCACATAGCCGTGAATCAGGCCGCCTATAGCAATGGCAATAACAATGTAGGGTGCAATATACCGCAGTAATTCGATTGTAAATGCTTTTGCCTGTCCGCACCTTTCTTTAAATGTAAGCTCTTGGATTATGCTATTCTTGCTTTCTTCATAACCTGAATAGTCTTCCAGCAAGTGTTCAAGCCCCAACCTGCCAATAATTATTCCGGCAATAATGGCAATAACCACGCCACTCACCATATAAAGAAGCGCAATTTTCCAGCCAAACAAGCCAAACAGTAAAATCAAGGCCACCTCATTGACCATCGGTGAGGCAATTAAAAACGAAAATGTAACGCCAAGGGGTACGCCTGCTTCTATAAAGCCAATAAATAACGGAACAGCCGAGCAAGAACAAAATGGGGTAATAATACCAATCAGGGCAGCTAATATATTTCCGAAAAAGCTCTGACGTCGACTAAGAAATTTCTTGGTTTTTTCCGGCGGAAAATAAGATCGGATAACTGATATGATAAAAATGGCAACCATAAGCAATACCAGTATTTGCGGTGTATCGGCAACAAAAAAATGAAGTGCAGATCCCAACCGGTCAGCTGATGAAAAGCCTAACCATTGATATACTACTACATCAGAAAAAGGCTCGAACATCAATCATTCCCCCTTTCATCGTATCTCTAGCAACACCTTCTGCCTTTCAATGCTTCGGCTAAAAGCTGCAAGCTTTCTATTACTTGCTCCTGCTTCTCTTCAGATATGGAATCTAGAATTTCGGTAAAATACTTTTCCATGCGCTGCTCAATGTCGTGAAATAATTCTTCACCTTGAGCGGTAAGCCGCAAAGCGACATAACGCCGGTCATTTGAGTCAGGCTCTCGGATGATCAATTCTTTATTTACCAACTGATCTACCGTTCTACTTACAGTGCTTTTATCCAGATTCAGCAATTCTGCTAATTCATTAACAGATATTTGCTGTCGCCTTCCTGTTTCGACAATCGTATTACATTGAGTTAATGTAATACTGCAGCAAGTAGCTTCGCTTCTTTCTAAAACCCCCAGTTTTCGAATAAGTAATCGTGTAGTTTCTCTAAGCCGTTGGCTTGGAGTCGTAAAATTCATGGAATACACCTCCTGGAAACATCTTACCATTATTAATTGCTTTTTGCAACTGTTTCTTTTTGAAATTATTTAAGACGGGTTTTGCCTGCCTATATACCTTAATATAGCAATTATATATAGTTTACTTATTACTATTTCTAATTAACAATAATTATTTTTTTGTTCATTGTAAAATGAAATTGAACTAAAAAAAATGTCCATAGAGATTGTAGCTGTGCAAAGATGGTTTTGCAAAGAACACATTACACAGAAAGGACAAGCGCTATGGACTATCCTCACTCTACCGCAAGTCACTCAAAAAATAAACACCTAACTGCTTTGTCACCAAATAATATAGAAGATAAAAAGTGTAAGTCCCATATATAAAATAATATTCGGAACTTACACTTTTGCTATTTATCATTCTAATCAATTAACAATAATAGTTGTTCTTTCGGTAATACATCTTTTTTCCCGTTTTTTTCAAGAAGTTAAGCATTTACCATCTTTTATTATAACTTGCTCATCAATAATAAGAGTCGGCTTTAAAAGAATTCCATCCAAATGAATCGGCACCTGGACTAACCCACCAAATCCGATATTACTACCAATAGCCAAATGAACAGTCCCCATGACTTTTTCATCCTCTAAAACACGTCCGGACAACGAAGCCTGTGGATTAGTACCAATACCTAATTCGGCAATATTCCTTGCCTCTTTGTCATATTTATCCAAAATAAGCTTAAGTTTTTTCGCGTCCTGCTCGCCCTCAATTTTAGTTACATAACCTTTTTCTACTGTTAATTTGATAGGCTTTTGTAAGATACCGATACTCCCCATACTACCATCAACGACAATTACGCCATTAGCGGTTCCTTCTTTAGGAGCAATATAAGCTTCCCCTGCCGGTAAGTTACCAAAATCACCAGCATCGTGAAGGATACCCGTATCTGGATAACCCGAGCGTTCCTCAATAGATATACTAATATTCGTGCCCTCAGGTGTAAATATATGAACAAGCTTACCATCTGTCAGAACTTTAGCCAATTTTTTGCTCATTCTAGCTATAGCCATATAATCAGCATTCAGTGTGCGTTGCAGCATTTTTTCTGTTATACCTGGTAATGTAGCTATTCTCGCACCATTTTTACTGGCCTGTTTACGAGCAACAGTATGAGTAAAAGAACGAGAAGTGACTCCTAAAACCACATCTGCAGCAAGCATGGCTGCAGCGACAGCAGCAGGTGGTTCTTCACCATTCTCTTTGCGAGCCGTCATTTCCATATATATCGCTTCTACACCGACATCAACTGCTTTTTCCCAAAGTGCTAGACCAATATTACGAAGTTTTTTATCTGCAACTACCAGGACACTTTCCCCCGATTTTACCCCCATACATTGACGAATTGCAATTTCCGCACTCTTCTCTAAACTTTCCATCATTAATAGATCCCCATTTTAATTGATTTTTTTAATGTATAAAACAAACAATCTATTTTACGCTTTTGCTCCCATTGTAGGCTATAGCGTCAATTTCAACCAAAGCGTCTTTAGGCAAACGAGAAATCTCAACACACACACGAGCGGGAGGGTTTTGCTTGAAAAATGTTGCATACATGTCGTTGACCTCCGCGAAATCGCCTAAATCTTTTAAATAAACTGTCGTTTTAATTACACTATCCATGCTTAACCCAGCAGTTTCAAGAATTGCCTTTATATTCTTCAAAGACTGCTTAGTTTGTGCCTTAATATCATCTGGCATAGTCCCGTTGGCAGGCTCAATAGGTAATTGTCCTGATATGAAAAGTAACTTATCTACATAAACTGCCTGCGAATATGGTCCTATCGCTTTTGGTGCTTGATCGCTAACAATAATTTTTTTCAAAGTTTTCACCCCAAATTTTTATAAATTATATTTTATAGATCAATTGAAACTTATAGAAGTGATAATCTTCCTTTGAATTTTGTTGATCAATAATTTTACCATATTCAATTTTCCCCACCATATTATTGCTGAAAGCATATCTATACGCAAAATCAAGAAAATTCCAACCATGGCCATTTGTTCCATCATTTGCATCAACGTGAGCTTGATCATCAAATCCTGTATAACATCCATTAAGTGAGTTCTGTGAGGCATGAAGATACTGAACTGTAAAATTCTGTTTATTTGCTGCATTTAAGGACTGCGCACCATATACTCCTTTGAGGAACCAATATGTACCATCAGTTGCTGCCTCCGTATTTTTGCCATACTCAGCCGCCATCGAAAATACATTATTAAATTGATAGCCTGCATGTCCAAAATAATAGTTCATAAGATTTTTGCTAAGCTGCCAATTTTTAAATTTAGCCCACCCTGTATCCCATTTTAAATTGCCGCTCTTAGATCCAACCGAAGCGGAAGAAATTTCAACATCGTTAAAATCTGCAGCATTTGTAGTTATTCCACTGCCAAAAGTATAACCTATTACACCTTCAGCAAAACGTCCATATTTTATATCAAAATTTAGGCCCTTCCAATTCCAATCCAACTTGGCACCATCATAACTAAAAAATCCGCTATCAACAATAGCATCTTCCGGATCAATTGCAAGTGCTTGACGTCCAATAGTAACTTTCGTAGCGCCAACCTTAGTAGTAGCGAAGAACCGATCAGCCTTCAAAGTATTATCACTATTAACACCGCCGAACTTAGCCGTTACATCTTCGAAAATTTCTTTAGTCGGTGCAGGATTAGCAAGGCGAACATTTAAAGTGGTATTGTTATCAACCTTCGCGCTTAAGTTCAATCGTATTTGCCACTGTTGCTTGGAGTAGTTTTTGTAATTACTATCCGGTTGGGGAACTGATTTGACCTTGTACTGTTCCAATAAGCTGCCGGAAATATTAATATCAGCTAATTTTTTTTCAACCTTACCAAGTCGATTATCTATGCTATTGATTTTATTCATTTCCAAGGCATATTCAGAAGCTAATTTATCAATGAGGGCCTTTTGGGCAATATTCGCTTTTGATTCATTTTTCATAGCTTTGTAAACGATCTCCGCCATTTCGTTACGAGTCATGGTTTGATTGCCACGGAAAGTTTGGTCGTTATAACCATCAATTATTCCTGCTTGACCTAAATATGATATTGCATCATAAGACCATTGTGTTGCTGATACATCTTGAAACGTAGCATCTGCAGCAAAGCTTGTACCAAATACTGAGAAAGCAAAAGCAACAGACAAAATAGCACTCGTTTTCTTTTTCATTAATTTTCCCCCTCAATTTATATTAGTAAATAAAATCTTACTAAGCACCTTGACTATCTCCTGCGATAGAACCCTCTACACTACCTCTTCTTTTTTTTCAATTAAGTGTTTAATTTTAGGCGCAGTAATTAGCATAAGAATAGCAACTATTCCCGCAACTGCCCCAATTTCAAAAAACACATTTGAATAAACCGGCAACGTTTGTAGTGGATCAGTGATACCTTTTGGTGCAGCAGTCAATGAAGCTACCCAACCACCAATAATACCCGCCGCTGAAATACTTAGAAACCATGATCCCATAACAAATCCAACTATTCTTTGAGGTACTAATTTAGCTACCATTGCAAGTCCTAATCCGCTAATTAACAATTCACCCAAACTACTAAAAAAATAATTTGCTACAAGCCAATTTGCCGAAACAATGCCTTGCTCATTTGCGAATTTAGCTCCAAAAGACAGGATTAAAAAACTAAATGAACAACAAACCATGCCTACTGCAAATTTAGTAGCAATAGAAAGATCTCGTCCCTGTTTTCCAAAATGAGTATACATCCAAGCTAAAATTGGACTTAGCAACATGATGAAAAATGGATTTAAAGCTTGGAAGCTTTGTGGATTACCTACAGGAATCCCTAATATCGCATGCTCTACGTTTCTAATTGCAAAGAAATTTAATGACATCGGCATTTGCTGTGAAAGTGTATAAAATACGATTGCTTCAAGTATCAAAATAAAGGCGGCAATCAATCGATTCCGTTCAGTACCATTGCTTTTAAATATTTCCCTAAAGAAAACTCCTACAACCGTTATTCCAACCAATAATAGCAAAAAACGTACCACTTTAATATTTTGCAGCATAAACGTTGAAACAGTAACAGTTATTATAATTCCTACTGCCACCATTAATAGGTTTTTGTACTTTATTGGTTCCAACCCAACTGGAGAATCAAAACCTTTAACTAATTTTCGAAAAGCCAAAAATGAAGCAATTGCAAGAAATACGCCACCGCCACAGACATAAAAACCAAAAGTTGCTCCATATCTTGCTCCTAAGTAAGGAATAGCAATCATGGAAATGAGAAATCCAACATTTATAGCCATGTAATAGATTGTAAATGCGCCATCTATTCTTGGATCATCCTTTGAATATAGTTTTGATAATAAACTTGAAGGATTAGCCTTGAATAACCCATTACCAACAGCTACAATAGCCAAAGCAGCATAGATAAGTGTTATATCGGAGTTAGCAAGTCCCATAATAAAATAGCCCACCATAAGGGTTACAGCACCTAATATTATAGTACGTTGTGTTCCTAAAACCTTATCTCCGATATAACCACCGACAGACATAAAAGCAAACACCAATGCTACAAAAGTACCATAAACCGAAAAGCTTTGGGCATCGGTCATTCCTAAATTTTTAGTAAGAAATAAAGCCAATACTGTGTGTAATCCGCCATAACCAAATCTTTCCCAGATTTCAATAAATGCAATCACATAAAACCCCTTTGGATGTTTACGTACTTCATTGTTCTGCTCTGCTATGTCCATGATTTACCTCCCAAAATTTAATCCTTTTCGACATCGGCTTACAACTGATCGGCACAAGAATCTTCACTAGGTCAGCAGGTAATGCCCTTTAATTTTGAAATCACCTCAATCCAAATTTCTTTTTATCTTCACCCGTCACTCAGCGTTTACTCCTTTTATCTCATACCGAAGAACGTCAAGAATTAATTGCTTTTTCTAAAGCACATGCCAATTGGTCAGCACAAGAAGCTCCGCTTGGCCGACAAGTAATACCTTTCATCTTTGAAATCACCTCTTGAGCGGGCAATCCCTCCAAAAGTCTAGATATAGCTGTAAGATTACCGCGACAGCCTCCAGTAAACTTTACATTTTTTACAACACCGTCCGCAATCTCAAAGGTTATTTCAGTTGAACAAACGCCTTTGGGCTGGTATGTATATAACATTGATTAATCCCCCTCACCTAATTCATTTTCTCTCTTGTAATCATCGCACTGTAGTTTCCGCTGCTGCGACAAACTGTTTAAAAACATTCAACATTTCCGGATATTTTCCAGCCATCATTTCCGGATGCCATTGGATGCCAACAGTAAATACATCGCCTGGTCTCTCGATTCCTTCTATTACTCCATCTTCTGCCCTAGCATTGACTATAAATCCTGACGCAATATCCTTAACGGCCTGATGATGAAAACTATTGGTCAAAATCACTTTTTTATTAAAACTTCTAGACAGGATAGTATCTTGAACTATGTTCACTGTATGTCCAGGAACATACCTTTGTGTTTTCTGAGTATGCTTAATAGATGTGGGCACTTGAAGTACATCCTGATACAAAGTTCCACCAAATGCCACATTCAGAACTTGTGTTCCCCTACATATTCCAAGCATAGGCTTACTCAGGCCAGTAGCTATCTGCGCGGCGGCTAGTTGATGTTCATCTACCTCAGGGAAAATAAACTCCAGTTCTTTGCGAGGTTCTTCATTATAATGCAGCGGATTGATATCATATCCGCCAGTTAGTAATAGACCATTCACAAGTTCAATTTGCTTCCTAATACATTGTTCATCACTGATCACTGGCAATAATATCGGTACGGCTCCTGCCATCATAACTGCCTGAACATAATCATAGTTTACGTAGGCCCTTTCCATTCCCGGAAACATACTACCCTCAGTAATAAGCAAGTTAGTTAAAATTCCAATGATTGG
The DNA here is from genome assembly GCF_018835585.1 of Pelorhabdus rhamnosifermentans. Classification (NCBI taxonomy): domain Bacteria; kingdom Bacillati; phylum Bacillota; class Negativicutes; order Selenomonadales; family Sporomusaceae; genus Pelorhabdus; species Pelorhabdus rhamnosifermentans. The sequence goes on along the minus strand of NZ_JAHGVE010000004.1, from coordinate 215,669 downwards.
TTTATTGATAATAATCTCTCCCTCCAAGCTTACATCACCTATTTCATCCTTATAGTGACAGTAATCTTAGAAATATGAAATAGACAAAATCGCACATTATTGATAAGAAAATTCAAATGAAATTACAAAATGGTTAAGTCTTTAAACGGTAATTAAAGCCAGATTACCCTACTTTCTTATTTAACATAATCTCCAGGATAATCTTATCTGCTTCCAAAGTTCCTTGATTTCCCAGTTGGCAAAGATTGTCGATAGATCGATCAACATCGGCTTCAATAATCCCGTCAGTAGACTGAATCGAACGTTGTTCCCTGGCCATAACAGCCGATTGGACTGCCGCATTGACACAAGTAGACACTTTCATGGCACAACCCGCCTTGGCACCATCACACAACATGCCAGTTACATTACCTAACATATTTTGTACAGCATATTTCACTTGAATTAAATCGCCGCCCAATAAATAGGTAATGCCACAACTAGCACCTGTTCCGGCGATAGTCGCACCACATAACGCGGATAAACGACCAAATTTAGATTTGATATAAATGGTTATTAAATGACTTAGCGCCACTGCCCGTATCATTTTTTCGTCATCAATTTCTAGTTTTTCTCCGACGGCCACCACGGGTAAAGTGGCGCATAATCCTTGATTTCCGCTGCCTGAATTACTCATCACCGGTAGTGAACAGCCTGCCATCCTAGCATCGGAACCAGCAGCAGTCAGTGCCATTGCCCAAGTTGCGAAATCGTCTGTCAAGATTCCTTTGGCAATACTGTCACGAATGCTTCTTCCCACTTGAAGTCCATACACATTCGCCAATCCCTCCAAGGCTACTCGCTTATTCAATTTGATACTTTCTTTTACTATATCTAATTTTTTCGTATCAACTTCCATAGCAAACTGCCAAACTCTATCCAAATTCAAAAAAAGACTGTCTGTATTAAGCTCATCACAAGCATTATCCTTATGGTCTTCTTTATAAACCGCCTGACCATCAACTTCAATTAATACAACACCAGTATGATGATCAGCAATAACAACCTTCGCATATGATTTTTTCGAGTGAACCACAGCTTCGATATACAGTTTCTTGGAAGTATTGGCCACAGAAGCAGAGATGATTCCTGCTTCTATCATGTCTTGTGCCTGTTTTACGTGATTTTGAGTTATACCAGACAACACTTCTAGCTTTTTATCTGGATTACCAGCCACAATGCCCAAAGCTGTGGCCGCATTTATACCGCAGATAGATGTGCCGGGTATAGTAACAGACATGGCATTTTTTATGATATTGCCACTCATCGCTACTTGTACAGAAAGAATGTCCCCATCCTTAACAAATTGCTTAGCTAAGGCCGCCGCATAGGCAATCGCTATTGGTTCAGTGCAGCCAAGCGCAACCACTAGCTCTTGGTTCAAAATTCCAAAAATCTTTTGTTCTTCTACCGTATTATTCAGTGTACACTTCATAAAACTCCCCCTTCTGCTTTGTATTGATATGTTGTAAATGCAATACTTATCTATTCAGGAATAATTAATTGCAATTTTAATGCCAAATGACAAAATTCTAAAAAATAAAAAAGCGCAAGCTAGAACTTAAGTGCAATAGCTTACGTTTTTTAACGATACAGTCATTTATCATGTAACGTTGTTCATAAATTAAACTTTCAGAATTCTAAATATTGGGCATTTAATAGGTATTTAAACTGGTTGGTTGTTCCTGTTTTTTAACCATTTTAAAAAATATTTCCCCTTTAACGTAATTTCACTGCCTTTTCGTCCAATGCCAGATGTTATAAGTTCACATCCATTTAAAACGTTCAGTACACGCCGAATTTCCCCTTGCGACAAATGTACACCTGTATTATTAAGGAAGTCCTCAATACTTTTACGCCCAGCTCCCATATCTAAAGAATCAAAATCGGCAATAACTTTCAATACTGCCTGGCAATTTTCCAAATCACCCCTAATTGCCAAGACGTTGAAGTCCCGTTCAAAATCTTCCTGAATATCAAAAATATAGCATGGAAGATGGTCCGGTCTCACTATAGTGTCTGTCATAAAAGAAATATAGGCAGCAACATTGTTTAATTCTCGAATATTTCCCGGCCACCCATATTGCATTAAGATATCACAGGTTTCCGGTAGAACGGAAAGATTCTCCCGATGTTTTTGTCTCAAAAAATAATTTAAAAGATATAAAATGTCTTCCTTTCGTTCTCTAAGAGGCGGAACCATAATTGGTAACACGTTTAGACGGTAATAAAGATCTGCCCGGAACTGACTGGAGCGTATTTTTTTACGAAGATCATTGTTTGTGGCCGCAATAACCCGTATATTTATAGTAGTTACACGCTGGGAACCAATGCGCATGACTTGCTGTTCCTGTAAAACCCTTAATAACTTAGCCTGCATTGAATAGGGCATATCACCAATTTCATCTAAGAACATCGTACCATTATTAGCCTGTTCGAATAATCCGGCTTTACCTTCTTTCAATGCTCCTGTAAATGTACCGCCTTCATATCCGAAAAGTTCACTTTCCATAATACTTTCAGGAACTGCGGCACAGTTAAAAGCCATAAATGGCTGCTTTGTACGATGAGATGCATTATGAATAGATTGGGCTAAAAGTTCTTTCCCGGTACCGCTTTCACCTGTAATTAGGATTGTTAGATCAGAACAAGCAGCTTTTCGTGCAAAATCAATACATTGTATCATTTCAGGTGATTTCGTATGGATATCTGAAAAATTGTATCTGGTCAAAAGACCTTTAGCTCGCAACTTTTTCGTTAAAGTTTGCTCTAATTGTTTTATATAAGTAACTTCTTGGAAGATAAAATAGATTCCGGCCATTTCTCCAAAGTATTCAAGATTATGTTTGTTAACAATCAAGGTTCGACCTTTATATTCTACAATTTCATCCCTAATAACATCCTGATTAAGAACATTAATAATGTCCAACGTGAATAAATCATTCAAGTTGACACAAGTAATATCCTTATGAATATCGAACATTTTTTCTAAACTTTTGTTGTAGAGACTGACCATTTTCTCGTTGTTTAACAACAGAATGCCCTCCGGGGACAAATTGATCACTGCTCTCAACTCAGTATTTTTGGTAACCAGCTCTTTATATTGCCTTCTTATACCCGTATCCAAAGATACAATGCTTTCAGAATACTTCAAAAATCGTCTGCTAACTTCATCTTCCGTTATTTCTAACTTATTAATTATTTCGATAAATGTAGATATATCAATATAGCGCTGGCCTATATCAAGGACAGTACCAATATACTCTGGAACACGCCAGTTCTCACCAGGAGTTATAGCAATTTTAATATCACTGTAATCCTCGCCTTCTTTATAAGGAACAAGATTCAAATGGTTAATTCCTAATTGATAAAAGAGAGTAATAGCTTCCAATGTTGTTTCTGAATTATCATTAACTACCAACACTCTAGTATCGGCAGGAATGGAAAAAATCTTGTAAATTTCACTCTCCCTAGTAGTCCTTTGGGCAACAACAATCCGCCGAGCATCAGAAATATGTTTTTTTACTTGCAGCGCCTGACTTTTAATCATTACTAGAACAATATCGTCATCAATCGTTTTTCCCGGCTTCAATTCATCAAAAGAATAGATTTTCACATCAACATAATTAGCGAGAACGGTTTCCAAATTGTCTTTTAAAAAAATCGCCACGGGTGAATTGCGAACATAGGTTACCACGCCGATACTTTTCATCATTCTCACACAATCCCTCTTTATTATTTTAATTCTAAATTCCGTCCAGAATACAAAAAACCTTTTTTATCTTTGCCCTATTTCGCTAATTTTCGACAGACGCCTTTACCAAACAATAGATCCACCAGAACAAGCAAAAAGCAGTATAGATGTCGACAAACACCTACACTGCTCCATATACCTGGGTTACTTATATTACTTTAACAGGGCTTTAATTTCTTCAGTGCCACCTCAGTAACCATGGGCGACGAAATCAGAAAGAAAAAGGTAATAATCTTTTTCTTTTTATGATGAATTTTTATCAGCAATTTGTTTCATTCTACGCCTATAACCTGGATGCCTTGCTCATTTAAAATCGCCTTAGCAATGTTTAAATCTTCAGCATTAGCTTCTCTTATCGAAGTTAATGTATATTTTTTACCGAGCTTTTCCCACTTTTCTAATCCCAATGTATGATAAGCTAAGAGCTCTACAGATGCACTGCCTGGCAAGGACTTCACTAATTCTGCTAATTGGTTCATATCTGAAGTCGCATTATTTACATCAGGAATAATGACATAACGAATAATCAGCGGTAGCTGACTTTCGGCTGCATAACGAAGATTGGCTAAGATCGCATCGTTTGACAGGACAGTTAATGTTTGATGTTTCACCGGTTCAACAGCTTTAATACTAAATTGAATGGTATCTGTATAAGGTAAAACCATCTTTAGATTTTCTAAAGGTGCGCAACCCGAGGTATCAATGAGAGTATGAATTTTTCGCGCATGGCAATTTTTGAATAATTCAGTTACAAATTCGGCTTGCATCAATGGCTCTCCACCACTTACCGTAATACCGCCTCCAGAGCGCTCATAAAAGTTTCGGTATTTTTCTACATCAGCCAGAACAGTTTCTACTGTAATCGTTTGGTTTCCTTGCTCCCATGTATCCGGATTATGACAAAAAGAACAGTGCATAGGACAGCCGCTTAAAAATAGTACATAGCGAATGCCTGGACCATCAACTGTCCCAAATGTTTCAATGGAATGAAAATATCCCTTCATTTTATCTAACCCCTCACCGATACATATTTAACCATTCGGAAATTTTAGTGGAAATTCTGTTGATTGTGTAGAGTAGATATTACATAGCCTGATAAAAAGTTCTACTAATTACTTCGCGTTGATGCTCAGGACTTAACTTTACAAAATTTACAGCATAACCTGACACACGAATCGTTAGTTGGGGATATTTTTCCGGGTGAATCATGGCATCTTCTAAAACTTCTCGATCAAGAACATTCACATTAATATGATGGCCTTGCTGCATAGCATAACCGTCAAGTACAGCAGCAAGATTATCTACCCTATTTGTCGAACTTTTTCCAAGTGCTCCTGGAACCGCTGAAAAAGTATAGGAAATACCATCACGACAATCTTCATAAGATATTTTGGCCACAGAATTCATGGCAGCCAAGGCTCCCCGCGCATCACGTCCATGCATGGGATTTGCACCTGGTGCAAAAGGTTGTCCACTTTGACGTCCATCAGGAGTAGAACCGGTTTTTTTACCATACATAACGTTTGAAGTAATTGTGAGCACAGACAAGGTATGTCTGGCATTCCGATAAGCGGGATGTTGTTTTAAGTTGTGAGAGAATTCAGCTGTAATTTCTTTAACAAAGCGATCTACTCTGTCATCATCGTTGCCAAAACAAGGAAAGTCGCCAGTAATTTTAAAATCAACAGCAATGCCTTGTTCATTTCGCACAGGCTGTACCTTAGCATAACGAATGGCACTTAACGAATCCGCTGCAACAGATAATCCAGCAACCCCAAAAGCCATGAGTCGTTCTACGTCTGTATCATGCAAGGCAAGCTGTGACCGTTCATAAGCATACTTATCATGCATGAAATGGATGACATTCATTGTATTGACATATAATCCAGCCAACCATTCTAAAACGATGGAATAATTTTTTCTTACCTTATCATAATCAAGGTATTCGTCCTGAAGGACAGGGAGCACGGGCCCGACTTGGTCACCTTTTTTCTCATCGCGGCCACCATTAATGGCAAGCAATAAGGCCTTAGCCAAATTCGTTCTGGCACCAAAGAACTGCATCTGTTTGCCTACTTTCATTGCTGATACACAGCAGGCAATAGCATAATCATCACCATAGTCCATACGCATAATATCATCATTTTCATATTGAATAGCACTTGTATCGACAGACACTTTAGCACAAAACTTTTTAAAGGCGGCAGGTAACTTTGTTGACCACAATACAGTCAGATTCGGTTCAGGCGCTGGACCTAAATTATATAAAGTATTTAAAATACGATAAGACGTACGTGTCACTAAGGTTCGTCCATCTTCCCCCATACCGCCAATAGCTTCTGTCACCCAGAGCGGATCACCAGCAAATAATTCATTATATTCTGGTGTACGCAAATGACGTGCAAGACGCAATTTTATTACTAATTGATCAATCAGTTCTTGTGCTTCTTCTTCTGTTAATACCCCTTGTGCCAAATCACGCTCAATATATATGTCAAGAAAAGTTGATACACGACCTAATGACATGGCAGCGCCATTTTGTTCCTTAATTGCCGCCAAATAACCAAAGTAAACCCATTGAACAGCTTGCTGCGCATTTACAGCAGGTTGCGTAATATCAAATCCATAACTTTGGGCCATGAGTGACATATCCTGTAATCCAGCAATTTGAGCCATAATTTCTTCGCGCAACTGGATCGCTTCTTGCACCATAGCTCGGCCTTCCATATTTTTCAAGTCAGTTCGTTTTTCAACAATAAGCCGCTCAATTCCATATAAAGCGATACGACGATAATCACCAATAATGCGTCCGCGGCCATAGGCATCAGGCAACCCCGTAATAATGCCTAATTTGCGCACATGTTTCATTTCATCTGTATAAACATCAAAAACAGCTGTATTGTGTGTTTTGCAATGATGATGATAAAGTTCACTAATTTCGGGATTTAACTTATAACCATAAGCCTCGCAGGCTTGTTCTGCCATGCGAATGCCACCATTGACAATGACACTGCGTTTCAACGGTGCATCGGTTTGCAAACCAACGATACTTTCCAGTTTTCTGTCAATATATCCTGGCTTATGTGAAGTAATTGTTGAAACAGTCTGATAATCAACATCAAGTACACCGTTTTTATTCCGTTCCTGATCTAATAAATCACAGCATTCTTTCCATAGTGCACTCGTCTTTATGGTGGGACCACTTAAAAAATTGTCTTCACCACTGTAGGGTTGATAATTATTCTGAATAAAATCACGAACATCAATTTTCTCATTCCAAATTCCTTTAACAAAACCTTTCCATGCCATTATTGCATGACCTCCTCAATTGAATAATTGAATTAACATTGAAGATTGCAACAAAAAGACCCTCTGAAACAAGATCTTGCAATCTCGCCCAGACGGTCGGCATTTCAAGAATGTAGTTCACGTGGTAATCTCCACTATCCGTCAGTTCTACATCCCATTTAATTTTATTTTCATGTCATTATTATATGTTAATAATCTTTATTCGTCAACAAGTAAAAATTGTTATGTAGTCATCCATTATTGCTGCTTTTTCTTTCTCGCTAAAAAATAATATAAAGCGATGGATAAAAAGATGAGGAGTGTAAGCCTCATAACATGATCCTGATAAGATAACAAATCATGACCTAAAGTGACTTCAATCCAGGCAGATGGTAATTTTCCAATAAATGTAGCTAGGGCATAATCAGCAAGGGTAATACTACTTACAGCACCAAGAGCCGTAATAAGACCGGATGGTACATAGGGAATACACCGCGCCACAAGCATAACGCGAAATCCTTGCTTGCCACTAAATTCATCAATTCGTTTCAAGGCATTACTGCGAATAATCACACTATGAGCAACATCATGAAAAAAATATCGCATCAAAATAAAGCTTAAAATGACACCCACTGATTCAGCTAACCACGAAATAATCGTTCCTTCTACTACACCAAAAATCACACCATTAGCAGCTAAGATGAAAATATTTGGCAGTACAGCGACAGTGTTAATAAAAACGATAAGTAAGAAACTAACAATCATGGAATACGGTCCATAAGATCGGATGAAGTGAACACTGCCCCTCACATCACCATGTAGAAGTAAAACATACATCTTTTGAAAAAAAGCAGGATATACCCTAAAGCTAATCCAGACAAGGATAACAAATACAGTAAGTATAATCAATCGAAATACTTTTTGATTAGTATGCTTAGCAAAATTCATCGATAGTTCCTCCTAACCTATTGTAAACCTTGTCATAAACAAAAGAGCAACACCTTACTGTTGCTCTTTTGTTTCTCCAGCCTTATTGCTTTATAGATTCATTTTTCGCCTTTCTTGCTTGCTGACGTGATATTCTTTCCATGTATTTCATGTCTTGCAAGACCAAGCGATTAATGGAATCATATTTGGCAACAATAGCACGGGTTAATTCCTGTTCATCCTGATAATCCCACTCAGAATTACTCTTCTCTAAGGCCAACATCGTAATATCATGAACTCGAATGGCCTTAACAATACTTTTCATATCAAACATCGACATCGTATCGCCCCCTAACCTATTCATATGAAGTTTCTTGTTAAGGGGATACAATTTTATCAATTTACTTTTACCTATTTTTTAATAAGGACGTTAATTTTATCCGCAACCTCTTGGGCTGTATCGCTGTCTCCATCAACAGGTGTAAAAAGAGCTCGATCTCCCATATAGACAGTGCCATTTTGCCCAACAGATACCGTTTCTAGTGTATTGTTATGATATTCTCTGGCAAGTTTACCCGCAATTAAATATGTACGTTCAGCTGCTAAATAACGTTCAGTCTTCGCTGGCGTGATAATCTCAACACCGTCAAGACAAACCGTTTTATCACCTTTTACAGTAACATGGCCATGACTATAATCTGTCATTCTCTTAGAAAAATTATTCACACGGTCGGAAGTCTTAGGATGATTATTGGGACTCACAATTTTGCTCAGTCCATCATGCCATAATTCTCCCAATTTAGAGCGCATAAAAGCCATGGCAGCAGCGCCACCACCCGGATTATAGCCTGCAGCAACAGCATTATCAAAACCAGCATTATCTGCCGCCCATTCTTCTTGCATGGTAATGACTTCATTATTGATATAATTAGCACTTGCAACACCCAATACTTGGCTTGTTATGCCCGGATTATCCTGTAAGTACAAATCAACTAACACACCAAGACCGATACTTTTTTTCGTTCCTTCTACAGGGTCCTTGTGTTCTCCATGTCCCATTTCATGACCAAGAATAGAAGCAAACTCATCTTCATCAAGCATTTCAATAGTTCCTTTGTTAACAGCAATCACACGACCTAACGTACAAAAAGCATTAATGCTTTTGTCAGGTGTTAAGTATACAGCATAATGACCCTTAATAATCCCGTTCGTCATTAAGCGTTGTGCTACATTCGCTAAATAGGCATCTTTTTCCTCATTTTCATAGACACCCGTTTGTTTTTGCGTTTGCGCTAACAAATCTTTTTGATGATTGTCATTAAGATTATTCAGTTGACCATTAATATAAGCAAACGCTGCAGCACCATATAATAAATTTTCTGTAAAGCTAGCAGCCTCAACCTTAACATTTCCGACAAAACTTGTTATTAAAATAAGGAATCCACTTAAACAAAGCACAAGTCCTTTTTTGATCCCGTTCATTTGTAACATAAATCAGTCACTCCTATAAACAAAACATACCCTTTTCCATTTATATCCACGGGTAAAAATTCTATTTTAATTATAGCTTTTCCAGTAAAAATTAACAAGTTACTTTTTGCCAGGCTGATTTTCCGTGACAGAATTAGCGTATTAAATCCAAAATGTCTGGAATGAGCTCTTTTGTCGCAAAAACACCCCTGTCAATACAAGTATCAATATCAACTTTATTTGAAAAAGAAATATCAAACGTTTGCGGTCGAATAACCAGATCAGAATGTTGCCGCCCTTTTAATAAAGTGACTTCCCGTGACATAATTTCAATGCATTGCATAAGTACCTCACCAACCGATTGGATTCCATAATTCGGTTTTCCATCATAACCTAAATCAACACCAATGACAATATCAGCTCCCATCTCACGTAAGATATCTGCTGGCAAGTTGTTCTTTACTGCTCCATCGACAAGCATCATACCAGAATAATTTTTAGGAGTGAAAAGTCCTGGAATAGAAATACTGGCGCGAACAGCATCGATGATAGGAATATTATAATAATACTTTGCATTTAAAATTGTTGGCTTTGCACGTAAAGGAGTCATAAAAAAGATAGTTTCAGCTGTATTGATATCCACAGCTGTAATAGCCAGTGGAATATTTGTCTCACGCACCGTAAGCTCGCCCCAGAGCAACTTGAAATACTGCTCGATGCAGTCCCCTTTAATGACACCAGCGGGAATAACAGATAGCAGTCGGACTTTTCCTGTAAACAACCATTTCATACCATACTTAATAAGCTGATTGATGGAAAGTTTCGCATCAATTAAATCGTTAAGACGTACCTTATGCGCAAGCTCCCGCATTTCTGCCGGACTTTTTCCGGTAGAATATAACCCCGCAATAATGGCCCCCGCACTCGTCCCAGCAATCATATGCACAGGTATCTGTTGGCGACATAATTCTTGGAGCACGCCAATATGAGCAAGTCCTCTCAGCCCGCCTCCGCTTAAAGCAATTCCTACTCGTGGCATACGAACGTGCTGACGTCCATTTATTTTAACAATCACAGTTTAACACCTCACCTTGCTACAAACACTCTTGTTATAGTTTATGATGCGTAGATCAATCGAGGTGAGCAATCGGACAAAAAAAACAGTTCTACATAAACTGTAAAACTGTTTCATGAAAATCCTATTCATTCATTTTTTGCGCTAAAATAATCATTCTTGGCGTATCTTCATCATAAGTACGACCATCAAATGCGCCATAGACTTTTTTTATCTGAAGATGATGAAAGCTAAGTAATTCCGTCATTTCTGCTAACGAATAAGTACGAAGCTGAAAATCAGTCTCCATTTTCTGTCCAGTTACTTGATTAATCAACTGGCGTTTCATCATGGCCAAGCCTTCATAAATTTCTACTTTTGTTGATACAACACTTTCGCCATTAGGATGACGCCAATAACGATTCAAATTATTTTTTTGCATCCATTCACGATTCAATAAATCAATCAAAAATAGTCCCTTAGGTTTTAAAGAACGACTAATAGCCCCCATAACAGCCGAATTTTCATCGTCATTAAAATAACCGAAGGCAGCAAACATATTAATAACAGCATCAAAGTGGTTATAAAAATGTATTTCTCGCATGTCACATTGACAAAAGTCAATGCTGACCTCAAGCTCCGCTGCTTTTTGCTTGGCAATACTTAAAAAATCAGCAGTATTATCCACTCCAGTGACTGCATATCCACTCTTGGCCAATTCAATGGCATGACGACCATATCCGCAATATAAATCTAATATCTTAGAACAAGCAGGAAGATTAAGTGCCGCCTTGATAAATTCGACTTCTTGGTCCGTTCCAGCCAAAGAAGCAGCTGAAAAATCACCAAACACATCCTGACTCATGTAACTACACCTCGTATCATAAAAACCTCTACTCATCCATTACTTTTCATTAATCTGATAAAAAACACGAATGCAATTACGATTCGCATCCTTTGCCGCATATAAAGCACTATCCGCATGTTGAATAATCTCAACATCATTCATTGCATCACGTGGAAAACCTGCAATACCAATACTTACAGATAAAAAGCCAAGCGGCTGTGTTTCATAGTTTTCAAAGGGAAACTCCGCAACACTTTTTCTAATTCTTTCGGCAATAACCGTCGCATCGTAAATAGAAGTTTCAGGAAGAATCACAGCAAATTCTTCTCCACCATAGCGCACCACAATATCTACATCACGGACAGCACTATGAATCAAGTTAGCTATTTTACGCAATACGACATCGCCTTTTTGATGCCCATAGTGATCATTATACATTTTAAACCAATCAATATCCATCATCAAAAAAGCAAGTGGTCTCTCATATCGCTTGGCACGTTTAAATTCCTGAAGAAGATACGTACGGAAATAGCGATAATTATAAAGCCCTGTCATGCCATCCGTAATAGCTTGAACTTGTACTTTGGAAACATAATTGGCATGATCAATGGTCATAGCAATTTGATTGGCAATAGAGCGGAACATATCAATATCCATGTCATAAAATTCTCTTTTATCTGTTGTCTCAATTTCAAGAACACCCAGTAGTTTATCCTTAATAACTAATGGAATAGCTAGCTCACTCACGCAGTCACCACCGCTATGAATATACTGACTATCTTCCTTCCCATTGGGAATATAAACCACTTCGCGATGCTGCGCTGCATAACCACAAATACCTTCGCTAAGTGAGATTTGCGCAGTTAAAGGGAATTTGTGAAAACAATTTGTGTGAGCACGAACAACTAATACTTGTTGCACTTCATCAAAGAGTAATAAGGCAACATTAACAGTCCCAAAGTCATTAGTAATATTCTCAATAATTTTATCAAGTACCGCCTGTTGATTAACCGTTGTCTGCGCGACAGAAGTAATACGATAGAGAGCAGCCAAATGTTTTTTTGTTTGCTCCATATCCATTAAATACATATCCTGATTGGACATAGCAGCATAGAGTTCCTGCGTAACCTTTTGCTGCTGTTCAACAAGTTCATTAAATTCTTGTTCAAGTAACGTATATTCTGTAATATCGCGAATAAAAACAATGATACTTGCTGATTTTAATTGAAACTTCCAAGAAAAATACTCTTTTAAATCGTATACCGTAGTATGTTCATGACAACAAATCATTTGTGGCATACCATTTTTTTTAGTTTGGTCATAAGCGTCAAGAATATGTAATGCTTCACTCGAAAAAAGCCTTCTCACGACATGACAAAAATTTTTTCCAATGATATTTTCACAACGTTTTTTTGTTAATTTTGACATAAAAAATTCAGTAATTATACCCTCTTTATTAATAACTAGCAATGCGGAGGGAACCTGTGAAACGATAAATGGAATGATCTCAGCATGTAATTGGTTATCCAAGAAAAGACCGCCACCTCTATAATATCAATGGTTATATTTTCGCTATGATTTGATAAAAATCCTGCCCCCTTTCACAGCGCAAAGAAGCTATTTCGTTATCATAAACAACGAAATAGCTTCTTTGCTATAAAAACTATTTTTTTTGATTTTTAATATACTCAGCGCCCTTTTGGAGGGCTAATTTATTAATTTCCACAAGTTGTGGCTTTTTGGCGAACAGCTTGGCAAAGGCTTGTAACGCTGATTCGTCTTTGACCGCCTCAGATGCTGCAACAATAGCACCTAATACAATCATATTTGCTACTTTCAAATTACCGAGTTCTTGCGCCAGTTCATTGGCTGGAACCTTATATACCGAAATATCACTTCGCGTGGCTTCCTTTTGAATAAGAGAACTGTTAATAATTAAAATCCCACCGGACTGAAGAGCAGGCTCAAATTTATCTAGTGAAGGCAAATTCATGGCAACAACAAGATTAGGCTCTGTAACAATAGGTGATCCTACCGGTTCATCAGCAATAATGACAGAACAATTTGCTGTACCACCGCGCATTTCGGGTCCATAGGATGGAATCCAGGAAACATGCCGATTCTCAATCATTCCTGCATAAGCAAGAAGTTGGCCCATTAACAAAATGCCCTGTCCACCAAAGCCAGCTAAAACAATATCATTTGACATCCTTTTTCACCTCCAATGACTTATAGACACCAAGCGGGAAAACCTTCATCATATTGTCTTCTAACCATTTATTTGCTTTGAGCGGCGCCATACCCCAATTGGTTGGACACGTTGATAACACTTCCACAATAGCGAACCCATCACCATTTAATTGATGTTGAAACGCTGTTTTAATGGCTGCTTTGGCTTTCGTCATATTCGCTGGATTATTCACAGCCACACGGGCAACATAAACTGCACTTTCGATTGTCGATAACAGTTCACAAACATGGATCGGATGGCCTGTATTTTGTAGGGAACGTCCATAAGGTGATGTCGTCGTAACCTGATCAATTAGTGTTGTCGGAGCCATTTGCCCGCCTGTCATGCCGTAAATGGCATTATTTACAAAGATGGTGGTAAAATTTTCACCCCGTGCAGCAGCATGAATAATTTCAGCACAACCAATTGCCGCCAAATCACCATCACCTTGATAAGTAAAGACAACGGAATCAGGATGAACCCGTTTTACGCCGGTTGCCACAGCAGGTGCACGTCCATGAGCCGCTTCAAGCATATCTACATTAAAATAGTCATAAGCGAGGACGGAACACCCCACAGGGGCCACACCGATCGTATTTTCACGTACACCTAATTCATCAATGATTTCGGCGACTAAGCGATGAATAATCCCGTGATGACACCCTGGACAATAATGAAAAGGAACATCTAACAAAGATTCAGGACGTTTAAAAACGACAGTCATATTATTTCCCTCCTTCAAAGCTCAAAACCTTCTTAATTTGTTCAGCCACTTCTTTTGGCGACATAATCATGCCACCTGTCCGACCATAAAAATGAACGGGCCGAACACCATTCACAGCTAGCTTGACATCTTCAACTAGTTGTCCGGCACTAAGCTCCAGTGTTAAAAAAGCTTTCGCTGATTGGCCTAGTTCTTGAAGAGGGGCACTTGGAAATGGCCACAATGAAATAGGACGAAAAAGACCGACTTTATAGCCTTCACTTCGCACAATATCAATAGCAGTTCGCGCAATACGTGATGTAATGCCATACGCAACAAGAATCAAATCGGCATCATCCGTCAAAACTTTTTCGAAGCGCACTTGTTCCGCTGTAATTTTTTTATAATTAGCCTGAAGAACCTGGTTGTGTTCTTCGAGTTTTTCCGGTTTTAAGAACAGTGAATTAATAATATTGGGAGTTTTCCTTTTCTTCATACCCACAGCTGCCCAAGGTTTCTCAATGGGCTTTTTATCAATCACAGGAAATACAATAGGTTCCATCATTTGTCCTAAGGCACCGTCACCAAGAATCATAACGGGATTACGATATTCATCAGCTAAATCAAAGGCCAAAATTGTCATATCGACTAATTCTTGGACAGAATTTGGGGCTAAAACAATGAGTCGATAGTCACCATGACCACCACCTTTGGTAGCTTGAAAATAATCGCTTTGAGATGGCTGAATGCTACCTAGACCAGGGCCACCACGCATCATATTAACGATTACGCAAGGTAGCTGCGCACCAGCTGCATAGGAAATACCCTCCATTTTAAGACTAATCCCAGGACTAGATGATGAAGTCATCACCCGTGCTCCAGCCCCTGACGCACCGTAAACCATATTGATAGCAGCAATTTCACTTTCGGCTTGCAAAAAAGTTCCGTCTACCTGAGGCATCCGTCGTGACATATATTCAGTAAGTTCTGTTTGTGGAGTAATAGGATAACCGAAATAATGGCGACAACCAGCAACAACAGCGGCCTCACCGATTGCTTCATTTCCCTTCATTAAAACCTTTTCAGCCAACTTGATTCGCTCCCCTCTTATTTGTGAATTTCAATCACCATATCCGGACAAGCTTTAGCGCATATCATACACCCAATACATTTCGATTCATCAATGCAACTGGATATACGATAACCTATGCTGTTCATTCGATCAGATAAAGCAATAATTTTTTTAGGACAGACAACCGTACATAATTCACAGCCCTTACACCTTTCTTCGTGAAAAACCGGTTTTGGCATAATGAACCCTCCCTTGGACACTCGATTTTATAGAACTTTCGTACTTTAAACAAATTCCACAGAGAAATAAAAAATCCTGTTTTGGAAGGAAAGTATTAGACGGAAAAAAGGTTTTGCAAAAACATGCAAAACCTTTCTAATCCAGTAACCTTTGACTCGTCTCGTCCATACTACCGTTAAAGGTTGTTATTCAACAACCTCAGAAAAATAAACGACACTAACCATATCTGAAGGCATAATATCTTTGTCATACATGGATCGTAAAAACGTAATCATTTCATCAACATTTGTAATGCTCTGACTTTCGCCTTGCAAATCTTCTGCTGAAAGTTCATTAAGAGGTTTTACATCTACTCGATCAATAACAGCTGAATAGAGTTTTTTGCGTTGTGAAAAACGTTTGCCAACTGTAATCCACACAATATCTCCCTCACGGTATTTCGCACTTTTATCACCATTGCGGATGGTACAGCTTTTACGTCTTGACACCAATTGGGAATGATAATGGGATGAATAAAAGTTTAAAGCACGCATTTTTACTTTTCCTCCATTCTCGCACTAGCTAATGAATATTGTTCAAGAATTTTTTTCTGAATTTTGTACAAGTCGTAACCCTCTTACTTGATTTTCAAACAGAATTCTTTCCACATCTAAATGCGTCATCTGGCGTTTGTACATCAAAATTTTTCCTTGTACAATGACTGTGTCTACATCCCCCGCTGAAGCTGCATAGGTTAATAGGGACAAACGGTCATGACGCGGATACCAGTTTGGTTTATGCATATCCAGGAGAACTACATCCGCCTCATAGCCTTCTTTAAGCGTGCCAATGACCTTTTCCAGTCCCAAACATTTAGCTCCTTGTTCCGTCGCCATATTCACGGCCTGTTTGGCTGGAATGACTAAGGGATCGAGACTACTTGTTTTATGAAGCAGGGCGGCTAGACGCATTTCCTCAATCATATCCAAATTATTATTACTTGCCGTACCATCTGTACCCAGTCCCACAACAATACCTTGTTCAAGCAGTTTGGGTACGGGAGCAATGCCGCTGGCGAGCTTCATATTGCTACCAGGATTGTGAGCAACTTTAACGGAATGAGCCTTCATTAAGGCAATATCAGCGTCAGACACATGAACACAGTGCGCCGCAAGCACTGGATGATCGAGAATCCCCACTTGTTCCATTAAGGCAATAGGAGAAAGACCATACTCTTTCAGACAATCTGCTACTTCCCCTTGTGTTTCAGATAAATGAATATGAATGGGAGCATTCAGCTTATCAGCCAGAGCAACAACTTTTTTCAAATAAGCAGGCGGACAGGTATAAGGAGCATGAGGCCCAAGCATCACAGTAATACGGCCACTAGCCTTGTGATTCCAATTGTTAAAAAAGTCCTCACTATCTTTTAAAGCTTGCTCACCATTGGGCGCCACGCCTGCCATACCACGAGCAAGGACGCCGCGAATGCCGCTTTCTTCAACAGCACGAGCCACCTCATCCATATGGAAATACATATCAGAAAAAGTTGTTGTACCAGACTGAATCATTTCAACAATAGCCAGCATGGTTCCCCAATACACATCAGCTGGTGTAAGCTTGTCTTCAGCCGGCCAAATTTTATTTTCCAGCCAATCCATAAGTAACATATCGTCGGCATAGCTGCGAAATAGCGTCATAGCTGCATGAGTATGTGTATTAATAAAACCAGGTATGGCTAGTTTATCTTTGCCATCAATCACTTTATTTGCCGACCAAAATTCATAATTACCGATCCCAACAATCTTACCCTGATCAATGGCGATATCAGCCGGACAAATCAGGCCCTGACTATCCAAAACTTCCGCTTGTTTAATTAAAATTCTAGACATATTTATTCCTCCCTTCTAGCTTCTTCCTGACGCTGACGATAATGCTGCTGATAAAAAGCATGCATTTGAGAAATGTCGTCCTCACTTAGTGAAATAGCTCCGCCAAGCATCTGAGCATAAATATAGATTTGAGCAGCCTTTTCGACAAGCTCACAACAAAGCAGTGCCTCAGACAACGTCGAACCACAGCCAAGAACACCATGATTTGCAAGTAATACGGCATTCTTATTTCCTAGTGACTTTACAGCATTATGCGCCAGCTCTGCCGTTCCTGGCAGAGCATAATGAGCCACTTCAACACTCCCACCGACAACTTGCAATAAATCTTCAATAATTGGCGCGATGGCTTTATTTGCTACAGCACAAGCACTGGCAAATACGCTATGTGTATGAACAATAGCCCCAATATCGCTGCGAGCTTGATAAACAGCGACATGCAGTGGAAGTTCTGATGACGGCGTTAATTTACCTTCTTTAATTTTGCCATTTTGGTCAACAAGAACAATATCCTGCGTTTCCAAAGACAAATAATTACGTCCAGAGGGAGTAATGGCAAGGGTATCTCGTGCTACACGTGCACTAATATTGCCCCATGTCCCTGTGACAAGACCGGAACGCAATAGTTTATGCCCCACATCAATGATTTCACTTTGCACCTTTTCTATCAGCATCTGCCCGACCACTCCCCTGTTTTTAAGCCTGAGCCAAGTATGCTTCTTGTTCTTTTGTAAGCGTGTCAATGGAAAAGCCCATGGCCTTGAGTTTTAGTGAAGCAACTTTAAAATCAAATTCCTCTGATACCTGATGAACTTGATTCGTCAATTCTTGGTGATGCTGCAAGATATGCAGCGCTGCAATCACTTGCATAGCGAAAGACAGATCCATAATTTCAGCCGGATGACCATCACCTGCAGCAAGATTCACCAAACGACCTTCAGCAAGCAAATAAAGCTTACGACCATCTTCCATGACAAATTCCTCAATGTTTTTCCGCGCTTGTCGAGTAGAAACAGCTATTTGCGCTAAATCCACCTTGTTTACCTCCACATCAAAATGGCCAGCATTCGCAAGAATCGCTCCAGCCTTCATGACAGTAAAATGCTGACGATTAATGACATTGCTACAACCTGTAACAGTAATGAAAATATCACCAATTTTTGCTGCCTCGATCATCGGCATGACACGAAAACCATCGAAAACAGCTTCCGCTGCTTTAATCGGATTCACTTCGGCGATCACCACATTAGCACCTAATCCTTTAGCCCGCATGGATACGCCCTTACCACACCAGCCATAGCCAGCAACAACAACAGTCTTGCCTGTTACAGTCAGATTCGTTGTACGCATAATGCCATCCCAAACAGACTGTCCTGTTCCATAACGATTGTCAAACAAATATTTGCAATAAGCATCATTAACAGCCATCATTGGGAATTTCAAACGTCCCTCAGCAGCAAGCGCCTTTAGGCGCAACACACCTGTCGTTGTTTCTTCACAGCCGCCCATAATATTTTTTGCCAAATCAGATCTTTCCCCATGGAGGAGAGCCACTAAATCGCCACCATCATCAATAATAATGTCTGGCTTACTATCAAGAGCTTTATTTAAAAAATGATCATATTCTTCAGCTGTACAGTTATACCAGGCATAAACATTCAGCCCACTATCAACAAGTGCTGCAGCCACATCATCTTGTGTTGACAGAGGATTACTGCCTGTAACAACGACTTCGGCACCGGCATTTTTCATCACCAGCGCCAAATAGGCCGTCTTGGCCTCTAAATGAACAGATACGACGACTTTTTTCCCTGCAAAGGGTTTTGTTGCTGAAAGATCTTCATTTAAATAATTGAGTACAGGCATATGTTCTCTGACCCAGTTAATCTTGTCGTGGCCCTGAGGTGCCAAATGAATATCGCGAATTAAAGATGACATTGTTCTTCCTCCCGTTTTTTCAAATCTTTTACAGCCTGTTCAAAAGGCGGCTGTGAAATTCCATGTTCTGTAATAATCGCCGTAATATAGTCGGCAGGTGTTACATCAAAAGCCGGATTATAAACCTCTACGCCTGTTGGAACGGTTTGTATGCCAGCAAAATGACTGACTTCATTAGCTTTCCGTTCTTCGATCGGAATTTCTTCGCCCGTAGCAATGGAAAAATCAAAAGTAGACGCAGGTGCAGCCACATAAAAAGGGATATGATGTTCCTTGGCCAGCACTGCAACACTATATGTACCAAATTTATTGGCTACATCACCATTTTTAACAATACGATCTGCTCCAACAATAACCGCGCCTACTTTATGTTGCTTCATAACCCATCCAGCCATATTATCTGTAATGACTGTAACAGGAATATGATCTGCCGAAAGTTCTAACGCTGTGAGGCGCGCTCCTTGGAGCAGTGGACGTGTCTCATCGGCATAAACAGCTGCAATGTTGCCTTCAGCAAAAGCCTGACGCACAACCCCCAAAGCTGTACCAAAGGACACGGTAGCTAAAGCGCCGGCATTACAATGAGTTAAAACAGTTGTAGGTTTTGTAAATAAGGTCGCTCCCCATTTCCCGATTTAGAATAAGCTGTCCTTCTTTCCATTCTAACGAATTCATCTTCTCACCATCCTTACAGCTTAAAACCGCCATATTCACTTAACGCTTCCCGGCAATGGCAATCTCCGTCACTAAGAGCAGCAATCGCTGCCATAATTAGTTTGCGAATATTTTCGCCTGAAAGCGACATGGCTTCAACAACTTCACTATGTGTAAGAGGTTGCGCCGAAATACCTGCCGCAAAATTTGTCACCATAGATACTGTAGAATAACACATTTCAGCCTCACGCGCTAAAACTACTTCAGGTAAATTGGTCATCCCAACGAGATCCCCTTGTAGAATGCTAAACATCTTAATTTCTGCTGGCGATTCAAACCGGGGTCCTTCTGTGCAAACATAAGTTCCTTGCTGATGAATGGCAATGTTTAACTTTCTAGCCTCATCATATAAAATACGCCGAAGATGAGGACAATAAGGTTCTGTTACATCAACATGAACAACACCTCGCTGTCCTCCTTCATAAAAAGTAGCAGCGCGTCCTTTCGTAAAATCAAGGAATTGATCAACAAGAACCAAATCACCAGGTCTCATCTTTCGGTTCAGTGATCCCACGGCTGTTGTCGCAATGATCTGTTCAACACCCAGCTTTTTCAAGGCCCATATATTAGCGCGATAGTTAATCAGATGCGGTGGAATAGAATGATGACTACCATGGCGCGCCATAAAAGCAATTTCCTGTCCTAAATACCAGCCGCTTTTGAGTTGTACTTCACCAAAAGGCGTGTCTACTTGCTGTTGCTGGATATTTTCCAACATCGTTGGATCATAAACACCTGTACCACCAATAATGGCTATTTTCATTTATATTCACCTAACCTTTTAAAATTGTTTGCTAAAACAATTATTCACTTTCTCTAGTTTATACAAAGACCTATAAGCTCACTCTAATGTCTACAAAAATATAAAAACAACAACAATAAAACCGCTATTCACTCCTGAACAGGTCAGGAAAACAGCGGAATATGACTTTGAAAGAATAATTTCGCTCTAGCAGCAAAAAATTCCTGCTAACTCCTTAAGATAAATTTACACCCACAAGTCCGCCAAGTGCTCCAGCGGCAATCCCGGCTACAAATTTATTGACTGTTACCCATATGGATAACATATCCTGGGCGACATAAAGTCCAATAAGCAGAGATAAGCTTACATAACAAAATCCAATGATACTACCCACAATTAAACCTTTTGATTCTACCTTAAAAGTAGCATAAACACTGCCAATAAAAATACTGCTCATCGTAATACCGACAATGATATACTGAAGATTTCGCTCCACAAAAGGGCTCTCAGCAACAAGAAAAAAAGCAGACAAAAAAACAACCGCAAAAGCCGAAATGGCCAGACTCATAATAATACCAGAAATAATGAGCTTGGCCACTTGGGGTACTTTTCGCGGCAGTAAAGCATTTGCTTTATTTCTAATCCGTTTGGCCACAGTCTATCCCTCCTAGACTTTTAGTAGTAAATTTATGCGCCAAACTCCAATTTATACCACTTTAGACATAGAAACATTTCTTTATAATGTAAGATTCCAATCATCCACGGTATTTAGTAGCTGATAGTTTGTCAAATCAAAGTGAACAGGTGTCACGGCAATTTTTCCTTGCTTCACGGCATTAATGTCATTATCCTCGCTCGTTTCATCATCTACAATATTACCGCCCATCCAGTAATAGCTACGTCCACGCGGATCTTTTCGATGTTCAAAAGTATTTTCATATTGGCGAAAGCCTAGCTTAGTCACAGCAACACCTGTAATTTCACTGGCAGGCAAAGCAGGAACATTGACATTAAGCAAGGTATGGGGCGGCAAGGGATCATGCATTAATTTTGGCACAAGCTGCTTCACAAACTGCGCAGCCACTGTGAAATCACAGTGATCCCACGCATTAAGTGATACAGCAATAGCAGGAAGACCATGTAGCGCTGCTTCAATCGCCGCGCTGACTGTTCCGGAATACAGAATGTCTGTGCCTAAATTAGGGCCATGGTTAATACCAGATACAACCATATCCGGTAAAGAATCAACAAGTAATTCTTCTAAAGCTATTTTCACGCAATCTGTTGGCGTCCCGCCCACTTCCCACGCCTTTATAACAGCTTCTGCAGAATATTCATCAAGACGAATGGGGTGTTGAACCGTAATGGCTTGACTCATAGCACTTTTTTCAACGTCAGGAGCAATAACATAAACATCAGCAATCTCAGCCAATACCTTCCACAAGGATTGAATTCCCTTGGCACGAATACCGTCATCATTAGTCAATAAAATACGCAATAGTAACCCTCCTAGTCATTAAAGTATATTGAGTAGGTGATGCATTTGTGGAATAATCCGCACATGTTCAAGACATTCTAGAGCCATTTCGAAAAAAGTTAGAAGTTTTGTTGTTGATAGTTTTTCCCTTTCATCGTGCGTTGTAACAGGCTGCAAGATGAGGGGAATGCTCTTATTTACATCAGCAATCACCGATAAAGCCTCTGCAAACTCGCCTTGACTCGATTGATTGGATAAAACAATTTTAACAAAGACTTCTTTATGGGCAGCAAGTTTTAAAAATCGACGATGAGATGAGAAATAATCTTGTCCGGTACTGCTCGGAAGCTTGATATCCATGCTGATAATATGTATGAGTGATAAAACTTCATTGAGCTCATCAACTAAGACACCATTTGTTTCTAAGTACAGAGGAATCTCGATAAACGGTGCCAATTCTTTAATAGCCGAAGTATGACATAAAGGCTCACCACCTGTAAGGCTCACTGAATGGTGGCGAAGAATGAGAAGTTGGTTAACATATCCTGCAAGATCATAAATAGCCAGCGGGTTAGGAATAAAGTTAAACTGACCACTGCCTGCTGATTTTTCGATTCTAGCTGCCTTATCATACTGAAAAGACTCCGTTGTATCACAATAATGGCAACGCAGGTTACAACCGGAAAAACGCACAAAAACCTGACGATAACCAACATAAGGCCCTTCACCTTGCAACGATGAGAAAACTTCAACAACTGTTTCACGCATGCTGAACCTCCTGTCGATAAGCGACAGCTGAACGGGGTGATTCCCATATTTTCACTTCATAAAGCGTAACAGGGTGTTTCTTAAGTGGCTCTACAAGTGATTCATAAATATACTTAGCAATATGTTCTGCTGTTGGATTTTGTTTTTGGAACATCGCAAGCTCATTTAAATAGTAATGATCAAGCTCATTAATAATGCTATTCACTTCCGCTTTAAGCACAGTGAAATCAATAATCATACCCAGTTCATCCAATTCACAGCCGTGTACAGTCACTTCGACCTTCCAATTGTGACCATGCAGTCGATTGCATTTGCCTTGATAATTACGCAAGTTATGAGCGGCCTCAAATTCGGCCATAATCGTCAATTCAAACATATCTATTCTCCTTACATCATAATAGCATTAGTATATCACGAAACAGAAAAAGATGAGCAATAACTCATCTTTTCATCATCATTTCTTCGCTTATTTTACTGCCTCTTTGCTTAGCAGATTTTTTTTTGAAAACTCCGCTTGCTCGCTTACAAGAACGTCCTGATAGCGCAAGTTACGCGTATGAGCCGTATGACTCCATTCATGTTCATTGCGATGCAGGAAACCAATAAATGTAATGGGAATCCAACTGTAAATAAATAAGGGATAATAAAGTAAATAATACCAGGTCTTCCATGAAACATGAATCTTGGCCAAGATAATAACAGGAAAAATATATTGCCCAATAGCAATAAACGTCCATACTTCCATTGGCAAAACCTGATACAAGATATTCGTATAAAAGGGAAACCAATTATAGACATATGTGGCAATAACAAATCCCGTAGACAACAATAAAAAATAAGGTTGAAATAAATGAAATACACCATCAATCAGCCGTATATCACGCCGTTTAAAACCTTCTAAAATAAGCTTGGGAATGTACCTGCCTGCTACGTCAAACTGTCCTTGTGCCCAACGTTTGCGCTGCCGCCAAGATTGAGCAAAGGTAAGCGGTTTTTCATCATAAACAATAGCATCATGATTCCATGTAGTCGGAATGCCGCAAAGTAGGCTTTTCATGGTAAATTCCATATCTTCCGTCAGACACGTAGCTCCCCAACCAAACTTTTTCAACACATCCATGCTAATGCACATACCTGTCCCACCAAGAACACTAGTTAAACCAATATTATATTTTGCCAAATGCCAAATATGATTGATAACCCAAAAAGCAATAGCAAAAGTGGCTGTAACCCACGTATCATTTGGATTTTTCGCATCAAGATAACCTTGAATAATTCGTTCGCCTTTACAAAGACGACTATTCATTTCCGTTAAAAAGGCTGGATGAACTAAATTGTCGGCATCAAATACAACAACGGCATCATATTGTTTCTTCATAGCGTATAATTTAGCAAACATCCATTCCATGGCATATCCCTTGCCACGCTCATTTTTACTGAAACGTTCATAAACTAAAGCCCCCGCAGATTGAGCTATACGGGCCGTACTATCCTCACAGTTATCTGCAATAACATAAATATCATAAAGCGATCGGGGATAATTTAAAACACTTAAATTATCAATCAGTTGACCAATTACAGCCTCTTCATTATGAGCAGCCACAATAACGGCAAAAGTTTTTTCTGGTGTAACAATTTTTGTCTCTTTACGTTTCCACAAGCCAAACATGGCAATAATGAAATAGTACAATGTAAAAAATACAATCAGGAGCTGTAAAGGGATCATGATGATGTCAAAAATATGTTCCATGGATTTTTCTCCTTTGAAATCCGAAATTGACATTCGCTATAAAAATAATACACAAAATATCAGCAAAATACAATCGGAATAGCAATAACGTGTCCGTTCATGACAGCTTAATTTTAATCTATAAGTGAAATCTCATATTAAAAGCAGATTTAGTGTTTACAATACTTCTGATTTATAACCAAATCTGCCGAAAAGGGTGTTTAAAATTCCAAAAATAGCATAAGTAAAAATCACAGCAAACAACAAAGCATGCTGATAGACAATAAATATAAAACAGCCACTAGCAAGAGATAGTACTACAGGAATAGGATAAATTTTTTCACCCTTCCCTTTAAAATCGGGGTATTTAATTGTACTTACCATAAGATAGCCAAAAACAGCTACAAACAAAGGAAATGTATAACCATCAGGCTTGATTCCCATCATGATAAAAGTAACAACAGCGCAGCCAGCTGCTGGAATAGGCAGCCCCATAAAATGCCCCTTAACAATCCCTGTGTTAACATTGAACCGTGCTAACCGCAAGGCACCGCAGACAGCAAAAAATACGGCTACAAGCTGTCCAAGTAAATCAAACTCCTGCAAATAATAGGCATAAGCCAAAAATGCCGGTGCTGCGCCAAATGAAACAAGATCACAGAGTGAATCAAGCTCTTTGCCAAAGTCACTGGACACACAAAAAAAACGCGCCGTCCGTCCATCAGCCGCATCAGCAACCATGGCGGCAACTACACAAAACGCAGCAACATTGTAGGCACCATGGATGGTATTCATAATAGCAAACATGCCAAAAACAAGATTTAGTGCCGTGACTGCGTTTGGTATGATACTTTTCATTTGCGAATCCTCCCTATAATCGTCTCTCCACCACGAACACGATCTCCTTTTTTAACAAGAACTTCAACTGATTTTGGCATAACGACTTCCGTACAGGACCCAAATTTAATCATACCGTAACGTTCACCCCGTGTAAGCACATTGCCTAATGTCACCCATGAAACAATACGCCGCGCTAATATGCCGGCAATCTGAGTAACAAGAATCTTCATTTGGTCATTTTCAATTCCCAGTGAATGACGTTCATTTTCACAGCCAGCAGATTCTTTATAAGCCGGACGAAACCGTCCGCAAGTATATTGTTGATAAATAATTTCGCCTGCAATAGGACTGCGATTAACATGCACATCAAGAACCGATAAAAAAATCGTGACCTTAATGGCTTCATCAAGTAAGAATTCTTCATCATAAATGTCACATACACTCATAACTTTCCCGTCTGCTGGTGACATAACATAAGCTTCGTCCCCTGGTATCTTCCTATTTGGATTACGAAAAAAGAAAGTAACAAAAACAAGAAATACGCCAGGTACAATGCTCCAGTACCCCCCCATAACAATAGCGACACAAGCTGTCAAACAGGCTAAGATAGCAATATATCGATATCCTTCTTTTACAATAGGACCTTTAACCATCCATCCACCTCCTAAGGCACCGCTATGGCAGCACAAAAACAAAAAGCAAGCTACCACTTGCCTTTACCGTGTCTCAAATTATTATAATATAGGGCCCATCGTTTGTCTAATCTTTTTTCGACAATAAAACCTTGATGACAAAGCGCGGCAGAGCCAACATTCGAAGGGCTCGCTGTGGTTGCATCATCAGACGAAACAACCATTCTAAATTGGTTTTCTGCATCCAAAGTGGGGCGCGTTTCATCACGCCAGCCATAACATCAAAAGTTCCGCCAACCCCAATACCCACTTTCACTGTCAATTGATTACGAAGCTCATAAAGCCATTTTTCTTGTTTTGGTACACCGAGCGCGACAAATAACAAATCGGCCTTAGATTCATTAATGCTGGCAACTAACGTTGGCACTTCTTCCGCTTTAAAAAAGCCATCATGAACACCAACAAATTCAATCGAACCATATCTTTTTCTGGCAGCGGCCTGAGCTTTGACCGCAACGCCAGGTGCTCCACCTAAAAAATAAATACGATAGCCCTTTTCAGCGCTTAGTGCAAACAGCCTTTGGGCTAAATCAAACCCAGCGACACGTTCAGGCACAGGATGCCCCAGCTTTCCAGCCGCCCATACCACGCCAGCGCCATCAGGCACAACAAGCTGCGCTGCAGCTAAAATCGTAGCAAGCTCCTTATCCTCGTTTGCCATCATAACCATCTCAGCATTGGCTGTAGCAACTAACTGCATGTGGGCATATGAACTTTTTCCACTTATCATGGATTCCACTGTCATAACAGCCTGATCCATTGTCATTGAATCGACGCGAACGCCTAAAATATTTGCTTGTTTCTGCACCCTGTTTTTAACTCCTTCACCTTAGCCTCTTTATTATGAGGCTACAAACATTGTTATATCAATCATCTGTATAGAATTGTACCACATTCTCAAAATCCCGGCAATCGAGGCAATAAATTCCGCCAACTGGGAGTCTTAGGTTGAAGCGGAGCCTGAGGTGTTTCTCCTTGCGAATCAGGTAGCGTACCTAAATTGTTACTTTCTTGCAGCCAACCGGAAAATGCAGGTTCCGTTCCTTTAATAAAAGCAGTTTTCTCTACTTCAGGACAACCAAAGAAAGCCACTTTGCCTGTTGTTGCACAAATAGGGATATTCGTAATAATACCTTCAGGCACAGAAAATTGCGTTACAGTAATTCCTGCTTCCGCTTTAGTCATCATGGCTCCCCACAGCCCCGCCACTTGGCTGCCCGAAATTCCTACTGGTGTACGGTCATCATTGCCAACATAAATACCTGTTAATAAGTCCGGTGTATAACCAATAAACCAGGCTGCTTCATAATTGTCTGTTGTACCTGTTTTCCCTGCTGCCGGTCGACCAATGGCAGCTGCCGTACCTGTACCTGAACTGATTGTTCCTGCCATCATATTCGTCATAATGTAAGCCACTTGCGGCGTTAACATTTGTTGCTGCACAAATGTTGCCTGTTCCAACAGCTGATCATTTTCATCGAGTACCTTCAAAATAGCCACAGGTTTAGAAAGAACGCCAGCATTTGCAAAAGCCGTATAAGCTGCTGTAAGTTCCATTAAATTTACGCCCTGTGTCAACCCGCCGATGGCAGCTGCCAAATTATTATCCTGCGTTGTAAGCGTTGAAATTCCCAGTGCTTGAGCAAGTGCCAAGACATTTGTCATGCCCACTTGCTGCGCTAACTTGACTGCAGGCACATTAATAGAATCACGCAACGCCTTACTCAGCGTAACTGGACCATGATACTTCTTATCGGAATTTAGCGGGCTGTACCCGCCAATATTGATTTTTTCATCAATAATCACGGCATTCGCTGTCAACCCTTGGTTTAAGGCTGTTGCATATAAAAAAGGTTTAAAAGCAGAACCTGGCTGTCTTAGTTCAACTTGCACCCGATTTATTTGGCTTTCCTGATAATCACGACCTCCTACCATAGCACGAATAGAACCATTATGAGGGTCAAGGGCTAAAACGGCTCCTTGATATTTTCCAAGCGTAGCTTCTGCTGCCTGCTGAGTCTTAATATCAAGTGTTGTATAAACCTTCAGCCCGCCTCTGTATACTCGATTAGCGCCATAACGGCCCACAAGCTCATTGGCAACATAATCTAAAAAGTAAGAAGCTTGAACAGTCCGTTTTTTCTTACCAACCAATACAAGTGGTTCACCATTTGCAGCATCGGCCTGTGCTTGTGTAATATCGTTCATTTTTACCATACCACTTAACACTTCAGCACGCCTCGATAAAGCCGCGTTCATATCCACATAAGGTGAATAAATTCCCGGACCGCGTGGCAATCCGGCGATCAATGCACTTTCCCCCAAGGTCAATTCACTAGCATGCTTACCAAAATATACTTGTGAAGCAGATTCAACACCATAAGCACCTTCACCAAAATATACTTGATTCAAATAAGCCTGAAGAATTTCCTGTTTAGAAAATCTTCTTTCAATAAGTAATGCCAGTAACATTTCTTTTAATTTTCGTATAAAAGTCTTTTCCTGCGTCAAAAACATATTCTTAGCCAGTTGCTGCGTAAGCGTGCTTCCCCCCTCAGCGAAAGTCCCCATGCGCAGATCCACCCATAAAGCTCGAACAATGCCAATAGGATCGACACCAGCATGGCTATAAAACCTGATATCTTCATTATCAATAATAGCCTGTTGCACATAAAAAGACATGCTGCTAATGGGTACAACGACGCGATTTTCCTCAAACAACTTTGAAATAAGTGCACCATGAGCATCAAATACTTGTGTGGCTTTCATAAATTGTAAATTTTCCAAATTATCTGTTTGCGGCAAAGTGAAAAAAGCATAGGCAATACTCCCAAAAAAACAAATGAAAAGCACTAAAACAACTGATTGAACTAGAATATCTTTTTTTCGCTGAAAATTTTTTTGCATCTGCCTGTGCCTCCTTATTATTCGTAGTATAACCATAACAAAGCAATGCTTACGCAGGAAAAAAACGTTCTTTGCCGAAATAATTCTTGTCAACAAAATTGTTCAAAACTATGAGGTGCATAAATAATGATGCAACATTCAGCGTTTAAAGAATTATGTCGACTCACATTGTTCTTTTTTTTGTTGTTTTGCACGGCACCATTAGGAACATTCGCCTACTACTCTATTACAACAAATAATATCGAATCCACAACTGAAAAAAACGCTGAATCTCCCCCGAATTACGCACCTGCTTATTTGATTATGGACTATACAAATAACTGGCTTATGACAGACAAACCTGTTTATGATCCGTTGCTCGTTTCAGAACGGAAAAATCAGAAACTGCCAACCACTTTGCCACCACTGACTCCCTACTATGGCCAAAAAACAGTTTATCTCACCTTCGATGATGGACCTGACCCTGAAAACACGCCGATTGTACTGGCTCTTCTCAATGAATATCAAATTCATGCTACTTTTTTTCTTGTCGGTAGTCAAGCAGAAAAATATCCTGATTTAATCAAACAAATTTTCACGGCAGGACATGCCATAGGCAATCATAGCTACAATCATAACTATAAAGACCTCTATCGCTCACCTCAAACCTATTTAGCGCAACTACATCATACCGATGAAATTATCAAACAAGCCATTGGTGTACGTCCCCATATTTCTAGGGCCCCCGGAGGATCAGCAGGCACCTTTAACAAAGCTTATTGGAACAGTTTAGAACAAGAAGGTTACTGTGATGTTGGCTGGAACATTAGTTCAGGCGACGCCTCACGGGGCACGGCACCCCAGCTTGTAGCAAATATTGCCGAGCAAATACAAAACAAAGCCCTATGGAGTCATGCAACTGTGCTTATGCATGATGGCACAGGTCACGGTGAAACAGTGAAAGCTTTACGGCAAATTATTGAGTTATTTAAATCTCAGGGGTTTGAATTTCGAGTTGTCAATTTCAGTACTCCATCAGCCTGGTAAACTTAAAACAGCCTTTATAATGCCCCTCTTATGTTATAAAATGCAAAAAAAAGACTTCAGTTTCAAATAATTTTGAAACTGAAGTCTTTTTTATCATTACAATGACTTTGATTTAAATTTATTTTTACAAACTATAATTTGGGGATTCTTTCGTAATACTCACATCATGGGGATGACTTTCCTTCAGGCCTGCACCTGTAATACGAATAAACCGCGTATTCGTCTTCAGTTCTTCAATATTTTTCACGCCGCAATAACCCATACCTGAGCGAAGCCCACCAATCAGTTGAAAAACTGTATCGGAAATCGGCCCCTTATAAGGAACACGGCCTTCAATACCTTCAGGAACAAGTTTATCCATATTTTCCTGGAAGTAACGGTCTTTGCTTCCGTCAGCCATAGCTCCTAGTGATCCCATGCCACGATAGACCTTGTAACTCCGACCTTGATAAATAATCGTTTCACCAGGGCTTTCTTCCGTTCCAGCTAAAATATTACCAATCATGACAACACTGGCCCCAGCTGCAATTGCCTTTACCATGTCACCTGAATACTTAATCCCACCATCAGCGATGACAGGAATACCGTATTCACGTGCAGCTTTCGCACAATCATAGACAGCCGTGATCTGAGGTACACCAATGCCTGCAATAACCCGTGTCGTACAGATAGAACCCGGTCCAATACCCACTTTGACGGCATCAGCTCCCGATTCAATTAAAGCCCGTGTCGCATCGGCTGTAGCCACATTACCAGCAATAAGATCGACATCAGGGTATAAGGACTTGATTGTTTTTACAGCCTCAAGCACACCGCGCGAATGACCATGTGCTGTATCCACAACAAGCACATCAACCTTCGCTTTAACAACAGCCGCAACTCGCTCTAGCATATCAGAACCTACACCAATGGCTGCCGCAACAAGCAACCGTCCTTTGCCATCTTTTGCAGAATTTGGATATTTCTGAGCTTTTTCAATATCTTTAATTGTAATAAGACCTTTTAAATTTCCCTGTTCATCAACAAGCGGCAATTTCTCAATCCGATGTTTTCCTAAAATGTTCTTAGCTTCTTCAGGTGATGTCCCCACAGGTGCCGTAATAAGATGCTCCTGCGTCATACAGTCAGCAATTTTACGATTCATATCCTGTTCAAACCGTAAATCGCGATTCGTAAGAATACCAACCAATTTATCATGTACTGTAATCGGTACACCTGATATGTGATATTTTTCCATCAAATCCTGCGCATCTTGTAAAATGTTCTCAGGGGAAAGGAAAATAGGATCTACAATAATTCCATGTTCAGAGCGTTTCACTTTGTCAATTTCATTGGCCTGTCGATCAATCGACATGTTTTTGTGAATGACGCCAATACCACCCTCACGTGCCACCGCAATTGCCATGCGAGCTTCCGTTACGGTATCCATGCCCGAACTGATAATAGGAATATTTAGTTTAATATTTTTGGTCAGATATGTAGAAACCTCAACTTCCCTTGGTAGTACATCTGATTTCGCGGGAATGAGTAATACATCATCAAACGTTAACCCTTCTTTTGCAAACTTGTTATCCATTATTTGCTCCTTTCTCTAATCATGATTCATTATTTCAACTATAATAACACATTTAAACTCACCGAATCTAGCTCTTTTTATGTAATTAGCAAAAAAAATTCAAATTTCTACTATTTTTTTGCTTTATTTACACTGAATTAATTTCACTAGCAGGAAATTTTCGCATCCAGAAGAAATATACCCTTAAAGGTTCATTAAATTAACTTGGAACATTTTTGTAATTTATTAGAAAGAAGGAAACCAAATGGCTAACGATAAAAAAGGAATTTTACTTGAAACAGGTACAAATGAATTTGAAATTGTAGAATTTACCGTAGGCCCTACTCATTATGGAATTAACGTTGCCAAAGTCCGTGAAGTCATTAATAAACTTCCAGTAACTTTGATGCCGAATTCACATTCTTATGTTGATGGTGTCTTTACGCTCCGGGGACGTGTCATGCCACTTGTCAATTTGCCACGTGTCTTAGGAATTACCTCTGAAACAAAGAACTCCAAGGTCATTGTCAGTGAACTAAATAATTTTTTTGTCGGCTTTCTTGTTGATGAAGTATCACGTATTCATCGCATTTCATGGACAGAAATGGAAACCCCGCCAAGCATATCTGATTCGGACATGGTTGTTGGTATTATAAAAATGACAGATAAAATGGTTATTCTCTTGGATTTTGAAAAAATCATTTCAGCAATTAATCCAGAAATAAATCGAAAATTAACGAATATCCCACAAGTTACAAAATCTTTAGAACCGCGTCGTAAACAAAAGACCATTCTCGTTGCCGAAGATTCCGCTATGCTACGTGATCTGCTTGTAGATACCCTTCATACCGCGGGCTATACCAATATTATTGCCACAGTAAACGGTAAAGATGCTTGGGAACACTTGCAATCAATTGCCGCTTCCCATGAGGAAGAACCCATTGAAAAGAAAGTCCAACTTGTCATTACAGACATTGAGATGCCACAAATGGATGGTCATAACCTGACTAGTCGCATCAAAAAACATGATATACTAAAAAAATTGCCTGTCATTATCTTCTCCTCACTCATCAATGAAGAAATGCGTCGCAAAGGGGAAAGCATTGGAGCCACTGCTCAAGTGTCAAAACCAGAAATTGAACAGCTCATTGACTTGATTGACAAATACATACTTTAAAAAATGCTAGACTTAAAAAGCCTTGGAGAAATGACTCTCCAAGGCTTTTTGGCTTACTTATTAAGAACAAACACAGTTACATTTTTCATACCAAAATCATTGGCTTCATCTACGGATGACATGGCAATGTCAATACGATTTCCTTTAATCGCACCGCCTGTATCTTCAGCTTGAGCATATACACCATGCCCATCGGCGAATTGAATATAAACGCGCGATCCAAGTGGAATCACATTGGGATCGACAGCAACCACTCCGGGACGTACTTTTGTTCCCATATGAGTCAAATCTCCCCATTTGCCATTGTCATGCGCACCAGGCGCATAAGCCGTCGCAACAATATCCAATTGATTTTGGGCATCTTGCGGCGGTGCATCAGCATGAACTAACTGAGACACGTTGACAACATTCAGCATAAAAACAGTCAATAGCAATATAAAAAATTTTTGCAACTTTTTCATGATTCATTCCCCTTTCCTAGTGCCGACGAAGTTAGCTGACGGGTTCGGGACAAAGGGTTATCCCTACTGCAAAACAGATTCACCCCAAATTTGGTTCCTCCGCACTTATCAATAAGTTTTGGCACATGTAATATCATAACGTATGTGCTGCTAATAAGCAAACGTTCTATAAGGCCGTAAAGTTAACATAATATAATATATGTTAACTTTACGGCCTTATACGCGTTTATATTCAATGATAATATATTATATAATAATTATTATCACTATATATCATAAAAACAGACCGTTCACACGGTCTGTTCGTCACCAACCTAGTCCTTAGCTATCATAACGAAGTTTACCTGCATTAGCTAAATGTTCTTTTGGCATTTCACGCAAAATAATATTTACAGCTTCAGCAGGACAATTGGTAGTTTCAACAATTGCTTCTGTTACCTTCTTGACAAGAGCTCTTTTTTGCTCGATAGTACGGCCTTCAAGAAAATCAATTTGGACAAATGGCATCATAAAACCTCCCTAATATTTATAAAGCTGTTATTCTGCGTAAATTCATGTATATCCTGCTCAAATCACTTTAACATGATCCATAGCTGTCTTTTATTTGCATAGTAACACTCTTGATTCTTCGTACATAAATTATAGGGAGTTGAATAATGATTTTTAACGAAATAAGGAGGTTGTATTTCATGGGAGTTTTTGCAGAAATACGCAACGAAAGGCTCATCAGAGAGCTTCAACGCGAGCTAAATACAGATGTCGTGTTGTTTGGCATTGATGGTTTTGCCTTTTTTGGCAATTTGCAGGCAATTGAAGATTGCCGCATCGCCGTACTTGCTCCAGCCATAAATTCTAATACAGATTTTGTCCAAATTCTCGGCCCCAGTGAAATCGTTCTTGAACAATCCTTTAGCCGTGTCGACCTTTGGACTATTGTTGGCAAAGCAACTGCAATATCAACAGATCCCTTTCACGAAGATAGCCCAACCACAACAACGTCCTGCACAGGCAGCATGGATCGTGCAGAAACATTAAACAGACAAGAAAGCCATTTGTTAATCAGGCAGTTATGCTGCAGCATTGGTGACGAAGTAGCCATCACAACGTTAGGCGGTTTCTGGTTTGAAGGTATTCTTAGCACAGTTGAAGATGAACTGGCAATCCTAACAGCAGAAACGATTGTTATTCCTGGTAAAAGTACAGATCTGACTGGTATTCGTTCTGTCGTAGTAAACCTTGAAGCCATCACTTCCATTTCTGGTAGCTAAATATCGGTAACGAAAACTAAACTACACATATGGCAAATTGAGCTTGTAAAAGACCCGGTAAAATACGGGTCTTTTTTTATAAGATTTGAAAAGGAGATTCAAGCATGCTCATTGCTACAAAATACTATGGCATCGTAGGATCTGGAGTTACTTCACCCCATTTATTTCGCGCCAATAACAAAAAATTTTATGTCGTAAAACTACAAAATAATCCCCTCGGACCCAAAGTATTAGTCAATGAATTGTTGGCAACTAAGTTTGGTAAACTCATGGACCTATGCTTTCCATCGGGAGACATTATCAAAGTTACTGAAGAAACCTTGCAGCAAAATCCGCGACTCAGAACATCAGGGGCACAGGCTGGACTTCATTTTGCCTCCCAATTTATTCATCACACAGAATATATGGAGAAGCAACACTTGGTCAAGGCAATAAATAAAACACAACTTGCTGGCGTCATTCTATTTGATCACCTGTTTCATAATGCCGATCGAACAAGTAACTATAAAAACCTCTTAATAAAACAACAAGAATCAGGATATAAAATATACGCCATTGATAACTCGCACTTATTTATTTATGGCAATTGGACGGAACAACTTCTTCAACGTTTGAGTATGAAAATAAAAATTTACTATCATTATTCCTATGGATGGTTACTCAGATACTATCTTACCTTTCAGGATTTTTCCCCCTATCTTAAAATTGTATCAAAGATTAGCAATGCTCAAATCGAACAACTTGTACAGGAAATTCCTCATGAATGGCTACCAGATGAACAAGAAAAACAGGCGCTAATTGATTATATAAAACTCCGACGCAATACACTGGAAGAACTTTGGAAAAAGTTAGGCAAACATATTCCGCTAGATCATCGTTAGTTTAGAATTAAGAGTAACCTAGAATATCGAATCAATAAAATAATATTAAAAAAAATATGTATAAAACTTATTGAAACAAGGAATTACTAGTAGTGTAAATTTTCTCCTCTCCCATATTGGCGGCGCAAGCCGCCCCTTTTTTATGATATTTAATTATGAAGGATAACAAAATCCGGGCCAAAACGTTCTAACAGTGTTTTTTGCAGTTCATGACTGACTGCTTGACTATGAATCAACTGCTGCGCAGCAGAACGAGCCTGAAGAAGGATGGCTACATCTGTTACGATATTGGCAATTTTTAAGTCAGGCAAGCCATGTTGCCTCGTTCCAAAAAACTGTCCTGGTCCTCGCAGTAACAAGTCCTTTTCAGCAATCACAAAGCCATCATTTGATTCAGTCATGACCTTCAGCCGCTCCAAGGTCTCGGACTGTTTATTATGAGCAATTAAAACACAATATGACTGATGACTGCCCCGGCCGATTCTTCCCCGCAATTGGTGAAGCTGAGACAGTCCAAACCGCTCAGCCCCCTCAATCACCATCATGGTAGCATTCGGAACATTAACACCTACTTCAATAACAGTTGTTGCCACAAGCAAAGAAAGCTCATTTTCATAAAAAGCCTTCATGATGGCATCCTTTTCAGTCGCCTTCAATTTGCCATGAATCAAACCACAAGCAATTTCCTTTAGATATCCTGCCTGAAGCTCCTCAAAAAGCTGCACAGCAGCTTGTGTATCAATTTTATCAGACTCCTCTACAAGTGGACACACAACATAAGCCTGACGCCCCGCTTCTATCTGGGTTCTAACAAATTGGTAAATAGCAGCGCGTTTTTCAGGACCACGCAAAAAAGTACGAATGGCCTTTCGCCCGGGCGGCAAATGTGTAATAAGAGACACATCCAAATCGCCATATACAGTCAAGGCAAGTGTCCGCGGAATCGGCGTAGCTGTCATAAACAGTACATCAGGCTCCTGACCTTTTTCCTGCAACCTGGCCCGTTGATTGACCCCAAATCGATGCTGCTCGTCTGTTACCACCAAGCCAAGGTGCTCAAATTCAACAGCTTCCTGAATTAAGGCATGCGTCCCAATGAGGATATCAATCAAACCCGTTCTCAGCAAATGGCAAATTTCTGCTTTTTGTTTTTTCGTTTTACTGCCTGTAAGAAGACCCAATTTAATACCAAGCGGAGCAAATAGTTGTGCTAGCGTATGATAATGTTGCTCAGCCAAAATTTCCGTAGGCGCCATAAAAGCTCCCTGATAGCCATTTTCAACAGTCTTAATAAGCGCCAAAGCAGCAATGATCGTTTTACCTGATCCGACATCCCCTTGCAGCAGACGTTGCATTGGTTGACTATCTTCCATATCCGCTTTAATATCCTTTAAAGCCGCCTGTTGCCCCGCCGTTAATGTAAAAGGCAGCTCCACTAAGACTTGTCGGCTCATGTCACCGTCTACGCCATGCTTGACTCCTGAAAAAGGACGCTGCTTTTCTGATTTTATCTGTAAAAGTGCTACTTGAAGCAAAAAAAGCTCTTCAAATTTTAATCGTTCGATTGCCTGTTCTAACAGTTGCTGCGTAGCTGGATAATGAATATGATAGAAGGCTTCTGATCGTCCCATAAGCTTATTTTTGTCTACAATTTCTTCAGGTAATATTTCATCGATGATAATATTTAAAGCAAAAACTTGCTTCATTAACTGTCGCAACATATTTTGTGACACATTCTCACCTAAATGGTACACAGGCAAAATGCGTCCTTCAAATACATCGCCCTCATGAATTACTTCGACTTCGGCATTCGTTATTTTAAGATTGTACTGACGTTCTACCTTGCCATAAACAACGACAGTCAAACCTATTTTAAATTTTTTTCGTAAAAAATTTTGATTAAACCAAACGAGTTCCACTGCTCCCGTATCATCCCCAACAAGCACATTAAGAATAGACAGACCACGACGGACTTGTTTAACTGTAACAGCTAAGACCTGGGCTTGAAACGTCTCACACTCTCCAACTACTAATTGTCTAATGGACTTTAACATGCTGCGATCTTCATAGCGAGCCGGAAAAAATTCCAGCAATTGTCCCACAGTCCCAAGTCCTAACTTTAATAATTGAGCAGCTTTAGAAGGGCCTACACCTTTCAAATACTGGATCGGACTATTCCAATCGAGCACACAAATCACCTCAAAAAATTCTTGGCCAAAATTTATTTTTTTTGCAGCCTCTCACAAGCATTTAATTCTTTTAACAGATCATCAATATTAATTTGATGTGTTTTTGCTCCGCGTTCAATCACTTCCAGATTAGCCCCCATACAAGTGCTACAGTTCATTCCATGTCGTTTAAAAACAGCTTGGGACTCGGGATAGCGGCGAAGAATATCAACAATGGGTGTATCACGTTTAATCATGATTTTCACCTCTTTACTGTAATAATTAAATATTTTCCCCTTTAAACGGCAAAAATCCTGCTAAGTGCTTGCGCGTTGATACCATTCTATGCTAAAATACTTATGTTTAGTAAAGGGATGTCTCGTCCTTTTAGAGGAGGTGGAATAAATGGCAAACTTATGTGAAATTTGTGGTAAAGGTGAACGTAGTGGTAATAACGTCAGCCATTCCCACTTAAAAACAAAACGTACATGGAAGCCGAATATTCAAAGAGTAAAAGGCGTTATGAACGGAGAAATTCAGAAAATCAATGTTTGTACTCGTTGTCTTCGTTCTGGTAAAGTTCAGCGAGCAATCTAAAGTAAAAATACTAGGACATCAAGCCCTTTATTTTTATGGCTATTTTAATAGTAAAAGCCTCCTCACATTGAGGGGGCTTTTACTATTAAATTTAGACGAGTCTGGCAGCACTAATCCCCAACCAAGTAGCCAAAAATCCCAGGATGAGGTTTAAGCCAATATTATAGACAGACACCATCAGATCTGCATCTTCCAACAATCGAAACGTTTCATAACTAAATGATGAAAACGTCGTAAGTCCGCCGACAAACCCCACAGTAACAAGTAATCGCCAATAAGGACTGACAATCAAACGTTCCGTTGTCACAGTCATAAATGCACCAATAATAAAACAGCCTATAACATTTACAATCAGCGTTCCGTAGGGAAATCCAGCTCCAAATCGCTCAGCAGCCCAATTCGAAACAAGATATCGTGTGATTGCACCAACACTTCCTCCAATTGCTACTAACACTATTTTCAACATATTTTAGCACCTCATTTTGAGCAAATAAAATCACTCCCGCACAGGCGGCTCCGTTCCATATTTAATGACTTCAACGTCGTCAATTGTTACCAAACCTTTTTCTAACATTTCATCTAGATAAGGTAAAAGCTTGGCAATATACTCCTCGCTATCAATAATTTCAACAAGTATCGGCAAGTCACTTGATAAGTCCACAATACTCGCTGTATGAATTCGTTTATCCGCGCCATATCCCATGAGACCGCGCAAAACAGTGGCTCCTGCCAAATCCAATTCCTTCGCTTTTGCCACAATGGCATGAAACAAAGACTGACGCTTCCAGCGGTCGCCCTCCCCAATATAAATACGCAATCTTTTAGCTTGACTCGAAATTTTAGGCATGCGCCTTTTCCTCCTTTAAAAATTCAATCTATTTATTTTATCATCTTTATATGATTTTCAATATAAAAAATAGACTCCTACCAATACAAAACGTATGGTAGGAGTTATTACTATTTTGCTTCTTCTACTGCTACCGCTACGGCAACGCTGGCGCCAACCATGGGATTATTCCCCATTCCTATCAATCCCATCATTTCTACATGGGCAGGAACAGAAGAAGAACCAGCAAACTGAGCATCAGAGTGCATTCGCCCTAGTGTGTCTGTCATGCCATAAGATGCCGGACCTGCTGCCATATTATCTGGATGCAGCGTTCTTCCTGTACCTCCGCCGGAAGCCACGGAGAAATACTTTTTACCTTGCTCTATACACTCTTTTTTGTAGGTCCCTGCTACTGGATGCTGAAAACGCGTTGGATTGGTTGAATTACCAGTAATCGATACATCTACCCCTTCTTTAAACATAATCGCAACGCCTTCCATCACGTCGTCTGCACCATAACACCGGACACTAGAACGTTCACTTGAAGAATATTTTAGTTCTTTTACAATTTGCAGTGTTCCTGTATAATGATCAAAATTTGTCTGTACATAAGTAAATCCGTTAACACGAGAAATAATTTGCGCTGCATCTTTTCCCAATCCATTGAGTATGACACGCAATGGATTTTTCCTAACCTTATTGGCAGACCTTACAATACCAATCGCACCTTCTGCCGCAGCAAACGATTCATGTCCGGCTAAAAAAGCAAAGCATTTTGTTTCTTCTTCTAATAGCATCGCAGCCAAATTCCCATGACCTAATCCTACCTTCCGACTATCTGCAACAGAACCAGGAATGCAAAATGCCTGCAAACCTTCACCTAATGTTTGTGCAACTTCGGCAGCCTTTGTATTGCCTTTTTTGATAGCAATCGCTGCCCCAAGAGTATAGGCCCAACATGCATTATCAAAACAAATCGGCTGAATTCCTTTTACGATACTCTGAACATCAATCCCCTTGTTATCACAGAGTTTTTTGGCCTGTTCCAGTGATTCTATCTTATACTCTTTCAGTGTTTTGTTAATACTGTCGATACGTCGTTCGTAGCCTTCAAACATAACCATGATTGTTCCTCCTCTATGTATTTATTCGTGTCTGGGATCAATAACCTTCATTGCTTCATCAAAACGTCCATATTGGCCTGTTGCCTTCTGCAGCGCCTCGTTAGCATCCAGGCCTTTCGTAACCATTTCCATCATTTTCCCAAGATGCACGAATTGATAGCCAATAATTTCGCTATTTTCATCCAGCCCGATCCGAGTCACATACCCTTCCGCCAAATCCAAATATCTTGGCCCTTTATCTAATGTACCATACATGGTCCCAACCTGACTTCTTAATCCTTTGCCCAAATCTTCCAGGCCGGCTCCGATAGGTAGTCCATCCTCAGAGAAAGCCGTCTGGCTTCTACCATATACAATTTGAAGAAACAGTTCACGCATGGCGGTGTTAATTGCATCACAAACCAAATCAGTATTTAATGCTTCTAAAATGGTTTTACCGGGAAGAATTTCAGAAGCCATTGCTGCGGAATGAGTCATCCCTGAACAACCAATGGTTTCAATTAATGCTTCTTGAATGATTCCGTCTTTTACATTGAGAGTTAACTTACAGGCCCCTTGCTGAGGCGCACACCAACCCACACCATGAGTTAAACCACTTATCTCTTTTATCTCTTTTACCTTTGTCCATTTGCCCTCCTGCGGAATGGGAGCGGCCCCGTGATTTGGACCTTTAGCCACGATACACATGTCTTTGACTTCAGTTGAATAGTTCATCTTTTCTCTCCTCTCTGCTAACAAACAAATGCCTCAACTTCCCAAAAGTATCAAGTCAAGTAAAATAAACAAACTCCTACCAACAAAGTGGTAGGAGTCATTACCGTTTGCACGGAGTCTAAGGCGAACTCCATCGCCATTATGTCAGATACATCCTTATTATACCAGTGACTTTTTACAACCGTCAATACAAATAATTGGATAATGTACTTAATCATCGCGGCGATATTCTCTCTCAGACATCGAGCATCCTTAATGACTCAAATTAGGCTGCCATCCTTGACATCACTGAAACTCTGATTTTATTAAAAAACATTGGTTAATAGCAGGAATGTGTTTTGAAAAGTAGAATACTGTAAATACTAATTAATTAGTTTTAACAACATACACGATGTATGTTACGTAACCTGAAGGTTATGATAAATTATAGTTGATATCAATTTAATATTTGTGAGGACTGATGCCATGAAGGTTGTTTCCTATGATGGGAAAACTTTGCATGGCTTTTTCATTACCTATTCACCTAGCAATGTAACAAAATGATGAAAAAATGTAAGATGAATGAATCACTTTGCACTTGATTTTAATTTAAGGAGGTTTTAATAATGCACATTCCTGACGGATATTTAAGCCCATCTACTTGTGCAACTTTAGGAATAGTTATGCTGCCAGTATGGTACCACGCTTCGAACAAATTGAAAAAGACTTTGTATGTGTCCCGGATTCCTCTTTTAGCAATGGGCGCAGTTTTTTCATTCTTAATCATGATGTTTAATGTACCCATTCCCGACGGGACTACCGCACATGCCATCGGGGCTACTTTAATCGCAATTATTTTAGGCCCGTGGTCGGCG
This sequence comes from Pelorhabdus rhamnosifermentans, assembly GCF_018835585.1. Lineage (NCBI taxonomy): Bacteria > Bacillati > Bacillota > Negativicutes > Selenomonadales > Sporomusaceae > Pelorhabdus > Pelorhabdus rhamnosifermentans. The sequence goes on along the minus strand of NZ_JAHGVE010000004.1, from coordinate 173,716 downwards.
GTGATTACAATGAGTGTAGCCTTGGTTATTCAGGCCATCGTTTTCGGCGATGGTGGAATATTAGCGATTGGAGCCAATACTTTTAATATGGCGTTTGTTGCACCATTTGTCGGATACTATGTGTATCGATTTATTAGCAAAAATGCGCTGCCGGGATCGAAGCGACAAATCATGGCGGGTGCCGTTGCTGCGTACATTGCTATCAATATTGCAGCATTGGCAGCTTCTATCGAGTTTGGTATTCAACCTCTTTTATTTACAGAACCAGACGGCACACCATTATATTGTCCTTACGGTCTGAGTGTAGCTGTACCGGCGATGCTCTTAGCTCATCTTACAGTAGCAGGGTTTGTTGAAGGAATTGTGACTGCAGCAGCTTTAAAATTTATTGCCATTCAATCTTTGGATGCCATGATTTCTCAGCCTAAAATTGGCAAGGAGGCATAACCTTATGTACAAACATTATTGGCTAGGTCTAGTAGTTTTAGCCCTCATTTCACCGCTGGGACTGTTAGCTGATGGCACGGCCTGGGGCGAGTGGGACGGTGATAAATTAAAAGAAACGTTAGGCTTTGTTCCGCAAGGCATGGAGCAGATGGGGGATTTATGGCAAGCTCTGTTTCCCGATTACAGCATGAAGTTTTTGGGGGACAGTACATTTAGTCAATATGTCGGATATATATTTTCCGCTATTATTGGCGCAGTGATTATTTATGCGGTTATATTGCTTATTGGCAAACTACTACTACAGCAAAAACACAATTCTATTTGTCAAAATAAACAATCCTGAAAATCAGGGTAAACGACGTAGCAAGAATACTCTCAATCATAGAATAATAAGCTATGATTGAGAGTATTAGTATGTCAAGGCAAATTGAGGTTAATAAGTTCCTATAACACTAGAAGCAGAACTTATTAACCTCAAAATATCTTTTATATTTTGTTATAATTTCTCTGTCCTTAATGCATCATATGATGAGATGCACGTGGAACTTCATTTTGCAATGCATTCCATGATTCGTTTGCTCTATCAACGAAAAGTTTACGGACGGCTTCATTTTCTCCCAATCCATGGATATACGTTGACACATGGAATCCTGCTTTTTCCAATACTGATTTATGAGATTCCGGCGTATTACCCGCCATATCATTATTAGCATGATCACCAGCAACCATCATCATTGGAATCAAGGTAACATTTTTTATGCCCTTTTCTTTCAGTTGAGAAATAGCCGTTTCTAAACTCGGCCATCCTTCGACAGTATAGATGAAAATATTTTTCATGCCAAGCTCATTCAAGCGTGCCTGCATAACAGAATAATAGGCATTAGAAGGATGCGGTGTACCATGATCCATCAACAAAATCGCATCGTTTTCCCCAACTTTAGGGAATTCTGTACTCATCGCTTTTAATGCTTCACTAACATCATCACGCTGTTTTTCCTGACCCATCCAGTACATCAGAGAAGTTCCCAGTGTCATTTTTTTAAACTGGTCTTTATATAAATCAAAAATAGCACTATCATAGGCATATTCCATACCCGGAATAACATCGAGCGAGGTTAATGCCACACGGGTATATCCGTCTGCCTTAAGCTGCGCTAAAGCATCTTCCGGCGTTGGAATTGTGATCCCTTCGTTTTTCTGAATACGGTCAACAATAATATGAGAAGTAAACGCCAGTACAACCTTCGTATCTGGATGCGCCGCCTGAATATCTGCTACGGTTTGTTCAATCGTTGCTTTGCGCGAATCAGCATAAGTTGTCCCAAAACTCATTACAACAATAGCATCCTTATTCGGTAAATCTTTCATGTCCGGATTTTCTGCAACACGTACACCAATTTCTGCGGCCTTTTTTAATGCCGGAGTTGCATTCTTAACTTCGGGATTTAATTGATAGCTCGCGTAAGTCGTTGTTACTCCTACCCCAATGAATGCGGCACAGGCCATAGAAGCAACAATCATTTTTTTCCAATTCGGGTTCATTTTTATCTCCTCCTAATATAAATTAAAAAATGTATTCGCAATTCGCAAAAACAGCGCCAAACTTACAGTTAAAATTATGGCATTCTTACGAATTTTTAAAAAAGAAGGTCCCCCCGGACAAGAAGGGACCCGTTGCGGTTACCAAGCGCAACTTGGGAAGTAAAGATATGTCTAATGACTCCTTGCCAAAAGGCAAGGAAAAGGTTTGACAATAAGAAAAACCTTCTTGAACGATTCAAGAAGGTTTAGACGACAAGAAAAATTCACAAAATAAAAATTTCTAGCCTAATCCCCTCCCCATCGCTCGTGGGTGTATTCGGTGATTGTTAAATAGGCAGTTCTCCTGACTTTGGATCATTGCTCGCCCAAACCTTCCCAAGACAAAATGTCTCAGTGGTAAACCTTGGGTTTACTTCCCATTACAGTGGCGGGACCGCGCCGGTATTACACCGGACTTCCCTATTAAGCCTCTAAGGGCACCTATTTCGATCATATGAAGTTTTGTGAATGTCAAATACTACATATTTAATATAGCATGTCCTCGCTAACAAGTCAAATAATTTGGAATAATTTCTTCATAAATTTGGGGTAAAGGGCTAAACTCATTATGTTTAGCTCGCTAATTTTTTAAGGATATCTTGTAATGCTGCCGTTAAACCCGCTGATAACTCCGACACGACCATTGTTTCGATATCCGTTAACAGCATCACCTCAATGGGATCCCGAATTTTGGTTACAAAAAAGCTGGACGAGGTTTTTTCTTCTGACTCCAGATGAGCAATAATCTGGTTTACTGCTGCCGGCGCAGCAGCTTTGACAATCGTATCTATTTGCGCAAGCAGCAGAGCTACTACGGAATTAATCGTAACATTTACCGCCAATACGATAGTTGCTGTCGTTGTTTTCGCATCGCTAATGGTAATATTCGCCGTCTGACTCGCATATCCCGTGAGGGACACCGTAACAGCATAATCACCGGCAGGTAATCCTGTGACCTCCACCTGACCATCCATATCCGTAATGGATGTGTTTGTGATTGAGTCGATTTTAAAACTCACTGTTGCTCCGTTAAGAGCCAGGCCATTGCTATCTGTTACATGAACAGAAATTGTTCCTGTTGCATCCTCTGACATAACGATTCACTCCTCACGGTTTTTTTACCCTTGACTCGTCCAGCAGTCGGTTATTTAATCAGCCATTCTTCCACTAACCTTCCACCTAACCGCATCATCTCAACATATAGATCCTTCGGCGTTATCGCGGCGGGATTATCTATGCCGAACACCTCGAGTCCCTGGCAGCGCAGATAAATGGTCCCCACTTCGCTGCAATCATCCTGACAGCAACTGATAAAAGGCAGTTTTATGCCGAATCGATCCCGCAGCAGTCCGGAAAAACAAGCTAAGTAGCTGTAGCTGCGTCCTTCTAATATTTCAGCCGCAAGAACGCCATGCGTAGGCTCGGGCACTTCGATTTCCCAAACTTGCCGACGGCGGTGAGCGTATTTAGGCAGCGGCGTTTTGCGAACCCCCAGCGCCGTCGCTTCCAGTAGACAACTGTCCAACACCACAGCGACATGAGTCGGCTCATCCTCGCCCCCCTCACCCGTCTGAATGATTTTACCGAGAATATCATTGGAACCCGTTGGCCAGAGAAACATGATTTTGGCGGTACCGCTCATTTACGCCTTCTCCATAAAGACGACTTTTTGGTTTTGTGACACAAACTTTTATCATGAACCAAGTACATTGGCCGACCATTTAAATAAAGATTATGCACCAGATGAAAAGTTACTCCTTCGGACAAATCATAGTTATCCGCCAGCTTAGACCTCATTAAGGTACCTTCTTTCATAACCGTTCCCTCCCTTATGATCGCAAAGCCTGTACTTTCTGCTTGATTTCATCCATTTTGGCATAAAGCCTATCGCCTGGACAGTCCGTCGCATCCGTAGAATCGTGAACAATATCGGCAACATCACGATGTCCAATCATATTTACTGGATTGAGGCTGTAAATATCACACAAATCAGCCAGCAAGTTCTCTAAGGAATTCATTTGGGCAGCCGTCGGCTCAGCCGCCATAAAATTACCGGCCAGCACCACGCCCACCGAGCAAGCATTCACCCCCTGAGCATGGGCACCGACGGTATCCCGAGGCCGTCCGCGTTCGATATCCCCATGATAGCGAATGACATAATGGTAGCCGCAGCCCGCCCAGCCAAAAGCCTGATGCTCCTGATGGATGTCAGCCGCGCTGATATCTCCGGCTGAAGCCGCATGATGGACGACAAAATAATTTGTACTTGACCGGGGATCCAACGGATGGGTAAAGGACAAATTCGTTTCAATGACAGTGACTTTCCCCATGGAAAACGACCTCCTTGTCTGCGATTTATTTAGAAAAAAAAGCGGTTCCCACCCTTTTACAGACCGAATTGATCGGTGCCAATCCATTCCATGCTCAGCAGCGACCAAAAATCAGTGGCCAATTTATTCAGAACATAATCATAGGGCAGCCAGCCGTAACCCTGATCGCCCCAGGTTGTTCCCCAGCAATTACGGATTAAGAGCGCGCCAGTGGTTTCCTGATTGCTTTGGGTATTCTCGATTTTCAGCGCGTCGTCATAGCCGAACGCCGCCACGGCATGGCCCCACTCGGACTGTTCCTCTGGTCCGGGATAAGGAATGCCGCCGGGTACGTCGGAGTGGTCAAACGAAGCGAAACCGTAAAAACCGAACATAGCGGGAACACCGGCGGCTAAATATTTCTTGACGCTGGCCAGCACAGCGGCGGGTGACAGCTTGAGCGCCAGGGCATCATGACGAAAATACTGCAGGGCCTCATAATTTTCGGCTACTGCATAAACAAAGGAAGTCGGCTCCTTGTCGAAATCCGGGTCCTGATCCGTATAGGGCCAGTACTTTTCCGGCGGCACGCCGCACAGCGCCAAGGCCGCCATGGTATCGCGGATATAAGCCCCTTGGTCACCGATCACGCCTTGCAAATTGCGGGCATTTTTATAAATATACAAACGAGAAGCAGTTAAATCTCGGGAAAACGATCGGTTTTCAAAATATTCGACCATGCCTGCCGCCGCATGAGCGGTGCAGGCTCCCAATTTTCCCTGATTCTCGACTGGCGAGCACCACTGTCTGAGATCGACGCGTTCCGGCAGCGCCTCCGACACGACGAGTCCCAGTTGTTTTACCGCCTCGGCCACCTTCGGATGCCCTTCATGATAATCGCGCAAATCCGGCAGTGGCGGCCGCCAGCCGGTCCTCACTAGAGTATTGTCGGACAGTACTACTTGTGACTTCATGGGAATCCCTCCTATCCAGATATTGATAAAAAAATGCCTGGACAAGATCGTCCAGGCATTTGATTGTACCGAAATTGCAACGGATGCTTAGCATTATTTCTCTTTGGCAGCCGCTGTCTGGTCCAGAACTTCCTTGAGCTTGTCCGGCGGCAGCAGGCGGATGGCCCGTTTGCTGCGCGAAGCAGATACCGCAGCCGGAACGCCGCCTTTGAGCAGCGTCGTAGTCTGTTCAATCACTACGGACGCCGTATTCAGGTAGGTGTTGATCGTAGAAGTTCCCAGTGTACTAGCGCTCCCCTTCTCCGTAATCACAGAGGCAGAAATCGCCGAAGATGTATTGATCATGTTTGCATAATTGCCGCTGACGAACCAAAGATGCGTGCCGTCCGGGGCAAGCAGCCAAGTAGCAGCAAACGGAGATACCGTCGTTATGTAACTAGAATAATCACTGGTCGAACCGAAACTGCCGCTCTGCAGATCGCTGGTCAGCGTCCGGATGATTCGATAGGTATAGGAACTATAGCTGCTATTATAGTTGGCCAGCAGTACATAGGCATAACTCGTAGTACCCACGGTAACGAAAGCCACGTCGACAAAATCGCCGAACGTCGACGGTGAAGTCATCCCGGTGAGCGTCGCCGTTACCGCCGGAGTGGACTGATTTAATTTGACGACCTGCAACTTGGAGCTAGCGCCGTTGCCGCCGGCTTGCTGCGCCGCGCCGCTGCTGCTTACATAAGCATACAGATTCGTATGATCCACCGTGACGGACAGGGCGTTCGGATTAATCGCAACCGTCGCCGTCGCCGTACCGCTTGTCGGATCAATGATTACGAGCAGCGAACGAGTATAAGTATAACTGTACGTGGTTGAATCGTAGATGGACTGACCATAAAGAGCCGTTAAATACGTAGTTCCTCTAAATACATAGTAATCCAAACCATTGCCGTGGACGGTATAGGTCTTGGTGTCGCCCGGGGTCGGGCTAGAGCTCTGCGTATACAAAGTAGTTGCAGGATAGCTGCTGCTGGAAAGATCAACCGCCGTAATTTTCCCGGAATCATAATCAGAGACATACAACTTCGTGCCGATCACGACCAAACCGTAGGGATTGCTGAAGCCCCAGTCGGTCGAGCTTTTCTCAACAACCAGCGTCCAGCCGCTGCTGCTATCGCTCGGCGTATAGATACCGAACATCGCCGTACCCACGCTCCCTGTGGTATAACGGTAGCTGGCAATTAGCGCATAGTCGGCGCCGTTATATTTAAAATGATTCACAATCGGATCGCCGGACAAATTCGTCGACGTATTGCCTTCTTTCGTCACTACGCCGGTATAAATCGTTCCCGACGAATCGACGGTACTGACAACTCCCTGACTGTAACCGCTGTTGACTACTCCGCAAGCTAATGTTGAATTGGACATAATACAAAACCTCTTTTCGTTAATTTTTTTGTACAGCCCTGTTTCACATTACACGTTCACCGGATTCTTAGAGTCCTACATCTGGGCCACCCCCTTGCCTTTTTGTATCATGCCGCCTTTTGCACGAAAGACGGCACGCGCCTTTCATCCCGACTTAAAATTTGTATTTCATCGTCATATAGTACATGCGTCCAGCAAACGGATAAGGAAGCGTGCCCCCAACAGAACCATCGTATGCTGCCAACAAACGTCCATCATACCCCCGATTGAACAGGTCATTCACGCCGGTACTCAGTTCCCACTTCGGATTAAAGGCGTATTTCATTCCCACATTGACCGTTCCCAGGGCGTCAATATATTCATCATACTTGTCTTGACTGCTCCAACCGATATACTGACGATCGGTATAGTGATATTCGGTAAATACGTTCAGCTTGTCGCCAGGGAAGCGGTAATCGAAGCGAACGTTATAGACCCATTCCGGCATATACGTCATGGAGCGCGTATAGGGCAGATAATTTGTGTCCAACGACTTCATCTCTGATTCCTGCCATGTGGCGGCCAGACTCATGGTCAGCCGGTTCCAAGTCATTGTGTGAGTCAGTTCAAGACCGTGCACCTGCGTGCTGTCCATCGGCAGATACGTGCTCGGCGCATGCGGCGCCAGAGGCGTCCACAACACCAATTGATTCTGCGAGTGGCGATCGAACCAGGTCAGCACGGTTTCCGTATCGGCCTTGGCCAGTTTTCCCTGCCAATTGAGGCTGAAGTCGAACTGCTTTCCCGTCTCCCACGTGCTGTCGCCGTTTAGTCCGAAGAATTTTCCCGCACCTGCGTTCGGCTGAATATCGGCCCCGTCGCCGAACAGTTCATAGAAGTTCGGATGACGGTTGTAGGTCCCCCACGTGGTTTTGACGCTCCAGTGGTTGTTGAGCTGCTTCTGCAGCGCAGCGGCGCCGGAATATTTCCACTGCCGATCCTGTCCGCCGAGGGACTCGATGTCCACCTTGTCGGCCCGCACGATCGGCGTAAACTTGAAATCGCCGGCCTCATTGAGCGTCATCGTATCCTGCAAGGTCAGATGATACTCCTTGATATGATAATCGCTGAGCATAACGTCGCTGGAATAGGGATTATTGCTGGAGTAATTACTGGAGAACATGGCACTGCTCCAGTCGCTGCCGTTGGCGTGCATCTTTTCCTGACTTACATCGGCATTAAATTCCAGCAAATGACTGTCGCCCAGCTTCCAGGCGCCGTTCAGGTTTCCATCCCACTTCTTCGAGTGATACTCGGCCCAAAATTGACCGGGATTCGGCGCCCAGCCGCCGTAAGACATAGCGCCCGCCGCTATTCCGTTGATCAAGCCCGTATCGCGATAAGACTTTCGGCTGTCAATATAACTGACCTTCCAGCCCCAGTCCAGATTGCCTGCCGTGTTCCGGCGGCCGATCTGGAAGTCCTTTTCGTCAATATCCTGCTGCGCATCGTAATAGCCTTTTTCATACCAATTGCTGTACCCGACGCTGCCAGTTCCGGATCCGGCGAGAAAAGCAGTCACTGAACGAGGCAGCTGCTCATGAAGCTGCTTCCAGGACGCTTTGATATCCCAGTGATCGTCCTGCCATTTTACCATGCCGTCGTCGTTCTGGTAGCCGTTGGACCGCCGGGTAAATTCGCCCAAATCGGTGCCGCCGTTGGTAAGCATACGGAACGGGAAGTTGCCGCCCCAAATGTCCCGCTGGAAAGTGGCCAGCAGGCTGCCGTCCCCGATCGGCGCTGTCAGCTGATAGGTTGCGTTGTAGCCGCCATAGGACTTGAAGCCTTGACTGACGCTGCCGCCGACTTCCTTTGGCTTCTTGGTAATGATGTTGATGACGCCGCCCATGGGTGCGCCGGAAAACTGCACAGGCACATAGCCGCGATAGACTTCGATGCGTTCCACGTTATCCACCGGAATGGCCGAAAGATTCACTGCCGCTTCACTGTTCAGGTTGATCAGCACGCCGTCCACGTAGACGGCTACTTCAGCCGCCGTCGAACCGCGCACCCGGGCCACCGTATAGTGGCCGATCCCGTCTACCCGCTGAACAAACAGTCCCGGCACTCGTTCTAACAGATCGGGCAGGTCTTTTTGCTCGCCTTCAAATTTTTCCGGATAGATCACGGTCACCTGACCCGGCGATAAAGCTTTTTCCCAGTCCGGACGCTCCGCTTCCACCGTCACCGGGGCAAAGGAGTATTCCCCGTTTTCTGCCGTGTTTGTTGCGGTGTTTGCCACCTCGGCAGGCTGTACCATCGTTGGTGCATTTTCCGCCGGTACCGTGCCACCTTGCGCGGCAGTGGCTGCGACAGGTTCCTTGTCGGTCGTGCTGGCCACTGGAGACGACGGCGTCTCGTTCTGCACTGCTTTCGGCGCAGTTTGCTCTTTGGCAGCAGTTTGCCCTTTGGCGACGGCCGTTTCCTGCTTAGATTTGGTCGGCTGTTTCACTGCGTCCGTCGCAACTTTCGCTTCAGACATTTTATCCCCCGGCCGACCGACAATCACGGTCACATTTTTCTCTGGCTTTACGGTCTCATTTTTTGTGGCTTTCGGTGTTGCCGTTGAACTCGCCTTACTAGGACTCCAGAAACCGCCCCAAGTCCAGTTGAGTCCGCCGTTAATCTGCCAGCCGCTGCCAACCCGGCTGCCGTCCGTTTTACTGACGTCCAGATTAAACACGCCAGTCGGTGAAATCCGGTAATTGCCGCCTACGTTGAATTCCCACCAAGTATCCTTGCCACCCATCGTATCAAGCGTCCTAGTCTGATCGCCGAAAAATTCGTGCATGGCCGTGCCATTCTCGAATTCATGCAGTAATGCCACCCCGGCGTGTACACTGCCCTGGCCGCTATCTAACTGCTTGCCGATCTGCATTCCCAGACGGCCGGTTAAAGTGCTCGCGTTATTTTGCTGAATGCCCAGATTATTGCTTAAACTGTAGCTAAGGCCGTTGATCCGTCCGGCGTAGAGAGAAGCCGATGGCTCCCAGTACCAGTTGTTCTTCAAGGCGTCGTGATAGCCGTATTGTACTCCTAAGCCATAGCCCCAGGTGCTGTAGTCGCCATTTATCTGGCCGACCCCGCTGCCTGTATTGCCTGTCAAATGATAATTGTCTTTCAGATGGGAAGTGAGCAGCGCCACATCCAGATAATGGCCCTTATTGCCCACCCAGGTTTCGTAAATCCCCAGGCCCTGACTTTTCTGCGTACCGCCGCCTGTAGCGGTATTCGAATCGCCTTCTACATTGCTGGCGTAAATCCCGGCGTAGACCTTGCCATCCGCGATGTCATGGTTGAGCAACTTATCGTAGCCGACCTCCAGGCCGTTATAGTTCTGACCGACTGTACGGCCGTACCCGTCGGCGCTGTGATACTGTCCATGCCAGGTCTCCGCCCAGATGTTCTCCTTTTGATCCTCGACGGGCGCAGGCGCCGCGCTCAGGCTCGCTTTCCAGGAAGCGGGGTTGGATGATGGATTGGTATTAGCCGAACCGCCCGCAGCAGCCGCCGCCTTATCTGGCACCGCGGCCGGTTGCGGGATAAGACCTAGACGGTGCAGGCTGCCCACCCGGCGAAACATATTCAAATAGTCGTTCCGCCACAGGTTGTTCATGATCAAATTATTGTCGGCCGCCGACCGGCCGGATTCCGACGCGGTCCCTAAATCCAGGTAACTGTAGCTCTGCAGATACCAGGCGGTACTGCCGGTAATGGCGCTGCCGCTGGAATTGGTAAAGTAGTTGTCCAGTTCGCCAATGACCGGCGTAATCTCATACTGGCTGAAAATCCCGTCGGCCACGGAAGATTTGCCGGTCACCGTAAAATTGCTCGCCCCCGATTCAATCCCGAGAAGAAGCGGATAGCCATTTTGGGTGCTATAAGCGGCTTCTCCCTGCGTAGAATGGCCCAGACCCGGCACCCAGCCGAGAGTGATGTACAAATTGGCGTGACTGTCGGGAGTCGTGGCGTTCTTGATATACACCGCATCAACGGAATTGGATCCAATCGTAGCAATTTGCCCGACCTTATTCGTGATCGCACTCTCTGCACTTCCATAAACGCCCAGCCGCAACGTGGTGCCGTCGGCCAGGCTGGCGTTCTGAACCAAGAGGTCCCTGTTGAGGGAGCGGTAGTATTCGTACGTCTGGCCGTTATCGGTATAGTAAATTCCGGTTGGATAGTTGCCTTCATAATCGACTTGTCCATAGAGACTAGTCTGGCCATTTGCCGTCATACAGTCATGACTGACTGCCGGATCGAGAGGATTGTAGTTGCCGTTTATATCGTAGTGGGTGTTCAGATAGGACAGGTCAATCGTGCCGCCTTTACCGACCATCAGGTTGTTTACCGTGATGATGGTCGGGCCGGTGACTATCGTAGAAGTAGTACTGTTGATAATCTGTACGGTATCCGTAAGAGGATTTGAAAGGGTGCCGCCATATGTATCCCAATACTTAGAAATTGAATAGGTTCCTTCACTACCTTGAAAAATAGAGCTGTTTGTCGTCAACAAACGGTCTAAGGGCCGCCAGACGCCACCGGCTGGCACGGTTACCGTTGGGTAGGAAAATGAATAGGAAGAAGATGTGGACGGAGTAGAACCGACAGTCACCATAACTGAGTATAAGCTAAAATATCCGTCCAGGTTTGGATAAGCCGTATCTTCATAAATACCGATTTCGACTCCGTCTTGCCAGTCAGTGCCGTTCGCCACATAAAATTTTGGCAACCCATTGCTAATTAGCATCTTTAAAGCGGCTTGGTCATTATTTTTTATAGCCTGGGCAATGGCTTTAGCAATTGTTGTATTTTCCCAATAATCTGGATTTATGCTATCAACCAAACCGCTCCACGTCTGGCTAGTCATATTATAGACCTTAGTTATCGTCTGCCCCGGATTACTGGGATCGGGAACTTGAATGACCGCTAATAAGGCATTGTAACTTTTTGAATGCGCCGTATTTATATCTTGAATTAGAGTAGCTACCTGACTGCTCCCATCCATTTCCGCCCATCCAGTAAAAGCAATGGGATCATAAGTTTTGGTAGGATCTCTAAGCATTGTATCAAAACTGGACAGTTCAATCGTATTAAATAATCCGCCCGTTCCATCCTCCCTCACATTGCCGCTTGCCCAGTCGGAAAAAAGGGTTTTAGCGGTAACCCCCCCATTGTAGTTGTTATTCGCATCATAGCTTAGCAACCCGCTGGCAGTGGTCGTACCGTCGTCGGCCCGGGCCACGCTCATGAGGCCGACCGGCAGGCAGGTCAAGCCGATCGTGAGGGCCGTCAGCGCCGCCGTCCTGCTTAACAGCCGCCTCATGGCACAACCGCCAAGCCGTTGGCGACGGCTGGATTTTTGTTTTCCCTTATTTTTCGCTAATTCCGAAACCACCTGCCAGCATCCCCGCGCGCGGTTCCAGATGACTTTATAGATATGGTTCAACCGTTCTCACATCCTTGTATTTTTTGCCGGACGCTTCCGTACGTCCGTGAATTTTCAGTTTAATAGACAGGACGTTATTTTTTTTCCTGTTCGATGACTGCCGCCGTAATATCTTCCCCACCGGAAACAATTGCGTTGGCATCGACAATGACGCTTAATCCTTTTTCCGCTTTGACGCTCTCTATTGCCGCCTTGATCTTATCGCCCACGGGTTTCATCAGTTCGTTTTCCCGCTGCGCTTCTTCGCGTGAAAGTTTGTTCTGATAAGCCGTTTTCTCTTCCTGCGGCAGCGCTTTGCCATGTTCATCAAAATCCTTTTGCGCAGCCTGCCGCATAGCCTGGATGCGGCTCATTATGTCCTGAATGCCGGGGTAAGCGGCGAACACCTGCTGCCGATTCACGTAGCCGAGGGTTGCCGTGCTGTCGGCCTTGGCGGCCAGTGCCTGATTGGGAACCCCAAGCCCGGCGGTACTGAATATGAAAAATACAGCTACTAGCAACCCTCCCCAGTTGTTTCTTTGAAACGATAATTTTTTCACTGAACATTCTCCTATAAAATGATTTTAAAATGATTTCATTTTTGCTTTTCCGTACGGTTCTATCTCCCCTCTCTTCGTTCCAGGTTCTCCTTTGAGGATAAATCTCACAGGTAATGCGCTGAAGCCGCAGCCGAATCCTCTCCCTGTTGCTCGCAGGTAAAGCGAGGATTATCCGTACAGGCAGTTCTCCTGGCTCCAGTTCATCATCTGTCCCGCCTTCCCGGAATGTTTATCTCATTCCAGTGGCCTCTTAGGACTGACTCCCTGTTACAGTGGCGGCACCACGCCGGAATTACACCGGACTTCCCTATTAAGCCTTCTAAAAAGGCACCTGTACCTTTATTTTTCTAAACAAAGCTTGTCCGCTAAAATCGTTCAACAGCTTCATAATCATTTCAAAAGAAAGAGCCTCTTATGATGACTTCAACCATCATAAGAGGCTCTTTTTGCATTCCGGTTTATTTCCCGGCACAAAAAACTGCAATCAAATCCCCTCCCCATCTTTCGTAGGTAAAACGGTGATTGTTGTACAGGCAGTTCTCCTGGCTCTGGATCATGGCTTACTCAAACCTTCCCAAGATAAACTATCTCAGTGGTATTTCTTGAGTTCGCTCCCCATTACAGTGGCGGGACCGCGCCGGTATTACACCGGCTTTTCTATTAAACCCTTACGGGTACCTGTACCGATATGAAATTTTAATTTAAGAATATTACAAAAACGTTCTTATGTATATCCCTCAAATGAGGGATATTTTGAAAAGTTTCCCAGTCGTGTCTTATTAACACCTTCGCGCCCGCGGAGTCTTTTTTTTAGATTGCTTTCTCCTCGATGTACCAGAAGAAATCTCTCCAATCAACTCAGCCCGTGAACTAACGCCGGTTTTTGCAAATAAATTACGAATATGAGACTTCACTGTTTCGATACTGATCCACAACAATTCGCTAATTTCCTTATTGGTTTTTCCGTGGGCAATAGCTTGTAAAATTTGCTTTTCCCGTGGCGTAAAAATTTTCCGATAATGAAACTCCCACTTTTCGATTGGATGATAATCAAAAACAACACAAATAAAAGCCCGTTCTCCTTGACGAAGAGAAAAACAAATAAAATTAATGACCCCTGAAGAATCACGCAACACACCGCTTTGATTAAAAAAAGAGTTTTCAGTCGTATTAAACATTTCTACGGTTTCGCGACAAAAAACACGAATTTGTTGATAAAATTCGGATTTTATAATCAAAAAAATTTCCCGGGCTTTGTCATTAATATATATTTTTTCGGATCGACAATTAAAAATACAGATACCTTGGTTGGATTTTCGTAATATCTCCCAATAAATTGAACCTAACATTTTAAGCCTCCAAACTTTCAAGGATTGCTATCTAAACAGAAACCCGCAAAAAAAAACAAATGTCAGGCACATATGGAAAAATGCTTATATAATAAAGCAACTTTTAATTTAAGAATATTACAAAAAAGTTACAGCGTATATCCCTCAAATGAGGTATTTTAATAAACATTTGTCGAAACGTTTTTTCTGTTTTATTCAAAATAAAAAGACTTCCTAGGCAGATAGGGAAGTCCCTAAAGAAATAGAAAATCCCGACTAAAAATAGCCGGGAAGAAAAATCTCTCTATTAATCTCCCTCCCCATCTCTCGCAGGTCAAACGGCGATTGCTACACAGGCAGTTCTCCTGGCTTTGGATCATTGCGCCTCCAAACCTTCCCAGAACTCATCGTTCCAGTGGTATCTTTTGGATTTGCTCTCCATTACAGTGGCGGGACCGCGTCGGCTTTTTACCGACTTTTCTATTAAACCTTTTCGGGTACCTGTGTCCATATATGAATTTTTTACTTACATGTATAATTCTATATAATTAAACAGTTTTTGTCAAATAACTTATTCGCGTTATTCATCTTCATAAGCGACAAAATGCTCAAAGTCCTTGCTCGCTGGAAAAGAAATCGCCTGAACCGGACATTTCGCTTTGCAGCCGATACATCGTTTTTTATCCACAGTAGGATACCAGTCAATTTTTCCCCGTTCCACCAACAAACGACGTTGGTCGAAATTGCATAAAATCCCCTCTTTTTTGAATCGCTATTGAAAACGATTCACCATTTCTTCATTGCAAATGACAGGCTACGCTACCACCATGCCTTGCTTCTCATAATAAAGGAACAGAAGAAGCGCACCGAGATTCACTAACAGGACAACGCGAAATAAAAGAACAGCCCTGAGCCGCCTTCTCGTCTTTTCCATCAGACATTGGCAGCAACAATCGATTATGGCGATCCCTGGGATGCTTAACAGGTAAAAAACAAAAGCTGTTACAATTCTATCGATGGTTATGCATAATCTATAGGCTCTAATAATATCTATTCAGTATACTGCTATTTTTAAGATACTAGGGGAGATAATTATGCAAACCATGGATATGTTCAGCAACATACTTAGTTCATTTATAGAACCGACACAATTAAGCCAGTTTATTAATTTTAAAGTCACTTTTTTGAGTATTATCATCGAATCACTGCCATTTTTATTACTGAGCGTCTTTGTATCATCATTAATCCATCAGTTTATTAATGCCGAAACCATTTACAAGCTGTTGCCGAAAAGAAAGATATATGGTATTATACCCGCTTGTTTTTTTGGAATTTTGTTACCTGTTTGCGATTGTGGAACCGTTCCGATTGCCCGCAGTTTAGTGGTAAAAGGGGTTCCCTTATACCTTGTTATTCCATTTATGTTTTCAGCTCCGATCATCAATCCTGTAACAGTGTTAGCAACGCATTATGCATTTACTCCCCATGTCAGTATGGTTTATTTACGACTAGGAATGGCTTTTTTCATTGCTTGTTTTACCGGATGGATGATAAGCCTACTATTCGGAGAGAGCAAAGAGCTGAATCGTCATACCCAATTTTATGCAGAATGTAGTTGTACCTGCGCGGACAATATTGAGTCGTCTAACTTTTTTTTAAAACTTCGTAATACCCTATATGGAGCTTGCGATGAGTTTTTTTCCATGGGTAAATATTTAATATTGGGTGCAATGATTGGAGCTTTGGTGCAAAACTTTGTTCCACGTTCTTCTTTACTGGGAGTTGGTCAAAATAATATTCTTTCCATATTGTCCATGATGTTATTTGGATTTGGTATTTCTGTTTGCTCTTCTGCTGATGCTTTCATTGCTTCTTCTTTTGCAACTTCTTTTACATCAGGATCACTTGTTGCTTTCATGGCCTTCGGACCTATGATTGATGTAAAAAATACGCTAATGTTATTATCGGCATTTAAATTTCGATTTGTATCCCTACTTATCATTATTACGATAGGTTTTTGTATTACTGGTGCCGTACTTATTAATATTGTAAGTGGAGGAAAAATCATATGAATCGGCAACTGCATTTTCATATTCATAGTTTAATTAAATCGCTGGTTTTACTAAGTAGTTTCAATTTAATACGTGTTTTATTAAGTGCTGAACAATTATCTCTTTATATTCATCCCCGATTTACTTTCTTTACAGAAGTAGCAGATTATTTGTTACTAATTTTGGCTTTAGCAGAATTTAGCCGAGTTGTCTCGATTTCTAATGTACCAGTAAATAGCCTTCATCAACATTCACATGGGCACGATCTTAACGGTGGATATATCCTGTTTGTTGCTACCTTGTTTTTTGCAATGGTATTCCCCAATTCTACATTAGATGCCACTCAGGTTTCCAATCGTGGCCTAAATACAAGAATTACGCCGAATACTGCAACAATTGAGAATCTGCCTAGACCATTAGCCGAAGAATTGAAGACACCAAAGGGAATTGTAGTAACAGATCTAAAATACACAGAAATTATGTCTGAGTTAAATCAATTCCCTGATGATTATATCGGAAAAGAAGTGAATATGACAGGATTTGTATTTCGGAGTCCGGGACAATCCAGCAATCAAATTTCGCTTGTTCGCTATGTAATCACTTGCTGCACAGCAGACGCTTTACCCTATGGGATATTGTGTGAAACTGCCTCTGCCAAACAATATCCGGACGGTACATGGCTGGAAATACAGGGAGTTGTCCAGAAGGGAAAATATGACAATGAACCTGTCGGTATGATAAAATTGTCATCAATAAAAAAGATAACAGAACCCATGCATCCCTATGTTTTTCCCTATGAAACACCTGAGTAATGCTTCTTGAAGTTATTGATTTTTTCGATCTACTGGGCTATACTTAAATAATTCAACATTATTAATAGGTGTCCCCGCTGCGGTTTAATAGAGAATATGCACATTAGAGTCGTTTAGTTGACTAGTAAGTAACTAGTTGACTATTTATTTCACCAACAAATAAGAATATTCCTATTTGATTATAAATATCATCCCCACTGCCCCATACAGCAAGGAGAAAACAAATGCGAAAAATTCTCTGCAAAATTGCGAAAGTCTTATTGCTCTTCATGGTAATGATTCATTATGGGACAACGCTGTCTACTGTATCAGCGCAGGCCATTCGTGGCAATCCTCTGGCACCCATTACAATTGTCGAATACGTTGATTTTCAATGTCCTGATTGTGTTCAAGCGAAAAAGCTAGTCGATCAAGTATTGACTAAATATGATGGCAAAGTCCAATTAAAATTAAAACACTATCCCCATGCCACTCACCCCTTTGCGATGTCCGCTGCACAAGTTTTTGAGGCTCTAGACCGCCAAGACGAAGAAAAAGCCTGGGCATTTTATGATTTGGCCATGGCTGAACAGCCCGTTTTAAAAAATGGCAACAACGGACTGCAATATTTAGTGGACAAACTCAATTTATCGCAACCAGAGAAGGACCAGTTGAATCGCGATCTGGCCGATCCAACAATCGAAGAAGCCATTCAAAACAATATTGACGAGGAAAAGAACCTAGGGTTTCACAACACTCCTGCCTTTTTCATCAATGGAATTCATCTGACAAATGATCCTTCATTGGATGATTTCTCCCAGTTAATTGACTCCTTACTATAATCTAAATGTTACCGAAAATTGAAGTTTATTAGCTAACGGAGGTGAATTTGTTTTGAAAATGGGCCATTTTTATTATTTATTGTTTCTAGCATTATGGATACCTGTCACCGTATTTGCTTGCGACTGTAATCCTGATGCCAGCCCATGGTACAAGCATCTTCCAAACCAATCACTTGGTTATATCGCACAAGAGTTTGACAAACTGGCGCCTGCCCCGGGAATGAATTGGAATGGCGATGCTGATGATTGGTTTTCTAATGCTGCTCAATTTGACTGGATAGAAAAGACAGCTCCTCAAGATGCTAGGGTAGGAGCGATTATTTTATGGGAAAATGACAATCGCGAAATATCCGTCGGCATAGTCCGCCAAGTTACTGCCGATCATATCGTCTATGAATTAACCAATAAAGATGGTGTTTTTATACAATCTTCCATTGATTTCGACACACTTGCTAATCAATTTCATTTGATTGGTTATATTTACCCTGTAAAAGTGGATGAAAACAAACAGGCCCGCCTTATTCTAAAATGAACGTCCATAACCGAAATTGCCGCTTGCCGAATGTAAAAGCGGCCAGGGATATTCATGTCTGGTGCCTAGCGGAAGAACAAGTCGCCTTGTCCGCTGCTCATATTGAGATTGCCAGTAATGTGCCACTTTCACAAACTAAGCCTGTGCTGAAGCAAATATTACTCATAATATGATTTCTCCTCCCCAAGATTCAACATTGCTTGAATCTAAGGTTGATAGTATCGATAAAAAATTAGATACTCTAGCTCTTACAACGCAAAAAGATGTGGCAGGTATGTTAGGTCATAAGGAGAATCCATTAATATACTTGCTTTGTGTCAATTAAAAACCGAGGCAGAAGTTGAAACAATCAAGAAAAAAATTAATTAAATGTCCTATTTTAAGACTATGATTTATTTCATAGCCTTTTTTGTTATAATAAGCCAAAAATCATATTGAACGGGTGATTGTCCTTAACCATGTTTTGACAATCATCCGTTCATTTTCTATATGGCAACGGCTTTAATAAAATAGCATTGTTCATCGTCAATCATGGATTCCACGCGAAAATTAGCTAAGACCAGCATTTCAGTAAGAACACTGCCTTCAGATAACAATAATGTCTAGCTAAGCATATCTGGTAACAGTCCTTTACGAAGCATAACATAAGAAATAGATCTGTCATAATGAAAGATTGGCATTCGTCTTATTGCCATAGCATCCTTGAACATCGCAAAACCTGGATTTACCGAAAATCCTCCAATATAACCAGCTTCGCGCGCAAGATTTATAGTTTCAGCAGTGTAATAACCACCGGGATAAGCAATAAACTCAACGGTCTTTCCTATAATTTGCTCTAAATCAGCTTTTGATTTAGTGAGTTCCGTCGCTGCATCTTTACGATTCAACTCAGCAAGTGACCGATGTGTGACTGTATGTGCGCCAAAACCCATTCCGGCAGCCTCCATTTCACGAATTTGTGGAATGGTCATGCGATCGTTTTGTCCAACCATACCTGTAATGATCTCAAAGCTGGCTTTCATAGAATATTTTTGCAAGATGGGAAAAGCATTCGTATAATTATCTAAATAACCGTCATCAAATGTAATTATTATGGGCTTTGATGGAAGCGGTTCATTAGGAGATTTTATATGTTGCTTAAGCTGCGTAAGGGATAGAGGCGTATAACCTTCTTGGCTTAAAGTTTCTATATCCTTTTGAAACCGGCTAGTGGTGATTGTTAGTGGATCACCTTCCAAACCAACCCTATGGTACAAAAGTATCGGTATGCTATTTGATATGTTATTTATTAAATCGTATTTTGAAAAAAGAGACAGGCCTGACAAAGCTGCAAAAAAACCAGCGGAACCAGTTAAAAATTGACGTCTTGTTATCATACGTATCCTCCATTTCCAGAGATATAATTGCTGAAGCTATTTCTTGGTATAATAAATATTAGGCTGTATAAAATATAGCACAAAAAATAAATAACTTCTATCACCAGTGTTGATTAACTAATAAATGACATAAAAAAAGCTGCATTTTCTGCAAAGTCATAGTTGCTTAACCTTATATGACAAATAATAATAATGCTTATTCCCTAGAAAAAGCAGGTTTTATCTAACACAGCTAACTTAATTTTTTCAACATTATTCTTTTATTTTCTTATCTGATTTCGACGTAATAAACGTGAAGATTTATCGCGAAACAGAATAGCGGAAAAAAAAGCGGTTAATGGAATTGCACAAATCAGACCGATACTTCCAGTTAAGGCGCGTACAATTTCTGTGACAATCAAGTTTAAGTTCATTATTTTTATCGACGAAATATCTTTTTGGGCGGAGATCAACAAAATCAAAGGCAGCGAGGAACCTGCATATGCTAAAATTAACGTATTGGACATAGTACCCATGATGTCCCGCCCTACGTTCATTCCAGTAAGAAATAGTGGTTTGAATTTAATTTCTTGCATACAGTTTCTTACTTCATTTACAGCTGAAGCAATTGAAATAGTCACATCCATTACTGCTCCCAGGGAACCAAGTACCATACCAGCAAATAATATGCCCTGAAAATCCACGGTCGGTAATAGAGTGGCTTTTAACATCATAGCCTCTTCACTTTCTAAGCCAGTTAAATGCATAAAATGAATCGCCAGATTTGACAAGATACCGGCAATCGCGACACCACCAACTGAGCCTAAAATTGCAGCGCGTGTTTTTACTGTCCAGCCACTTATGAACGTCTGTGTTACTATGGCGATTACTGCGCTGATGATAAACACCAATAATGTAATATTAGTATGAAAGGATAAGACTTGAGCAATAAAAATTTTAAAAATTAAAAAACAGGAAAACCCGATAACAATAACCGATTTAATTCCAACAATGCCACCAAAAATTAATAAACTTAAGATAAATATTCCTAATAATATATAAACGTAATTTGTACGCTCAAAGTCACTAATATTATATTGGGTTGCACCTGAATCATTAGTAATTGCTACGATAATTCGATCACCAGGACTTACATTCATAGAAGTAAAAGCAGATTGTTCTAGCCGGTAATTAATTGAATTGACTTCTTGGCCGATTTCCGGACCAGATGTTAATTTGATTTTGACCAATTCACCTTTACCTGCAATAGGACTTTCTTGACCAGAACTATTAAGCGGACTAACGGAAAG
Source organism: Pelorhabdus rhamnosifermentans (assembly GCF_018835585.1). NCBI lineage: Bacteria > Bacillati > Bacillota > Negativicutes > Selenomonadales > Sporomusaceae > Pelorhabdus > Pelorhabdus rhamnosifermentans. The sequence continues at coordinate 152,744 of NZ_JAHGVE010000004.1, read as the reverse complement.
TACAATTCCTTTTTCATATTGTATTTGCGTATTTGGTGGTGCAGCTAGTGCCATACCAACAGAAAAAGTAAAAAGAATTACAAAACAAAGTAATGTTTTTTTCAATACGAATACCTTCCTTCTACAAAAATTCACAATAAGACTAAATTCTTGACATTCCTTGAATAACTTTAAATTAAGTAGACTTTGGCGCAGATTCTTTGCAATTATTGCAATAGCCGTACATTTCAAGTTTATGATTGGTTATATTAAAATTAGTTTGCTGTTCTATGTGACGTTCAAATTCTGTTAATGGACACTTGTCAATACTAATTATTTTTTTGCATTTCAAACATATTAAATGGTGTTTATGTTCGAAACGATTTAGTTCAAATACACATTTATTGTCTTCAGGTAAAATTGATTTTAAAGCAATTCCCTTATCAACAAATATATCCAAAATTCGATATACAGTTGATAAGTTCACTAAATAATTTGCTTTTCTAAGCTCTAAATAAATATCTTCCGCCGTCATAATATTACGGGCTTGATTGAGAATATTAAAAATCAAATTTCGCTGTTTCGTACTTTTCATGCCATGCTTATTTAGATATTCTTTGTGATCAGTTAAATTTTTCTGTTCCATTGAAGTCACATCCTCTTTTAAAAATTTTAAAAGCTATTGATTAACCTGCGTAATCAATTTATAAATTTTCATTTTTTTTAATAACAGGATAAATAATAAAATGAATACCGAAATTATTGCTGTTACGCCTCCTGGCGCTGCATTAATCCAGTATGAAATAATAATACCAAGCATGATATCAACAAAGCTAAACAGTATCGAATAAACCATGGTCAATTTGAATCCCTTATTAAGTTGCAAAGCTGTTGCAACTGGGAGTGCAATTAATGAGCTTATGACGAGAATGCCTACAATTCTTAGAGTAACAGAAATTGTCGCCGCAACCAAGACAGAAAATATATAATTAATCATTTTATTTTTAATTCCGGCAATTTTAGCGCCTTCTTCATCAAAGGTTATAAAAACTAATTGATGGTATAATCCGCTTATTGTTACAAGAGAAACAGCACTCAGGATTAAAACTGTATAAAAATCCCCTCGCGTTACAGTCAATACACTTCCAAATAAAAAAGCCTCTACATTAGCATGAGCTGCCCCTGAACTTATAATCGTAATTGCAATTCCAACTGATAAAGATAATACGATGACCAAAATAAGTTCGGCATATTTCTTAAAATTTTCTCGTAAAATTTCAATAATGATCCCAAATAGCGAGGTTAATAAGAATGCGCTTATTATTGGATTCATATTAAGCATAAGACCAACCGCAACTCCTGCTAAAGAAGCATGCGATAAGGTATCGCCGATCATGGAATATCGTCTTAAAACGAGAAACATCCCGATAAGCGGGCACAGTATGGAAATAAGTATGGAAATCATAAACGCATTTTGCATAAAACTATAATGAAGCATAACGGTCACCCCCTGTAGTTGCAGCTAGATATTCGTTGATATACTCATTGGGACTACAGAGATGTCCGCTTCCTTGGCATAAGTGGTAAATAAGTGTAGAGTTATCAATCGCCGCTTTAAGATTATGTTCCACCGAAATAACTGTAACCTGATTGGTTCGGTTTATGTTTTTAATTAAGCAATAAATTTCATCCTGGCTCTTTAGATCAACTCCATTAGACGGTTCGTCCAATACAAGTAAATCTGGATTTCCCAGCAATGCGCGGGCAATAAATATTTTTTGACACTGACCGCCTGAGAGAGTCCCAATTAAAGCTTTGCTGAAATTGCTCATTTTTACTAAATCCAAATATTTAAAGATACAATCTTTCTCTTTAATCTTTAAAGTTTTCCTATAACAGTCTAAAATTTCATATACCGTTATAGGAAATTGTATATTCAAGTTCTCAAAGCGTTGCGGAACATAAGCTGCTTGTGTAAAATCATTAACAATTTTACCCTTAGTGGGTGTCAGCAACTTCAACAGTAACTTTATCAACGTACTTTTACCTGATCCATTCTCCCCTAAGATGGAAATATAGTCGCCTTGATGAATGGTTAAATTCAAATCCTTTAAAAAATAAGGCTTATTGGGAGTATAAGAAAACCACAAATTTTGTATCGTAATCATTTTTTCCTCCATTATTTTCCTTGGCGCGTATTGACATTTCTTTAATATCATTATATCCTAATTGCAGAAGCAAATGCAAATTATTTGCTTTTACAACTAGGATGGAAGTGATAATATGGTAAAAAAATTTTTTTTAAGTTTCCTTTTATTTTGTATGATTCTCAGCTTGTCAGCTTGCGGATCATCCGGTAATGATTCATCAACAGCTCAGCAACAACAAGCTAAGCTAAAAGTCGTAGTTTCTTTTAATGCGATGAAAGAATTTGCCCAAGCAATAGGTAAGGATAAAGTTGACATTCAAACCATAATACCCGATGGTACTGAACCACATGATTTTGAACCAACGGCCAATGATTTAGAAGGCTTAAGTACTGCCAAAATATTTATTTACAATGGTTTTGGCATGGAAAATTCATGGCTAGATAAAGCTTTACAAGCAGTAAATAATAAAAATTTAATAATAGTAGAAGCATCGAAAGGTGCTACACCTATAGCTAATACAGACCCGGAAGTAATCAAAGATGATGGACAATACGATCCGCATTTATGGGTTAGCTTAAAAGGAGCCGAAATCGAAGCGAAAAATATAAAAGATGCTTTTGTAACAGCAGACCCTGCGAACAAAGATTATTACGAAAAAAATTATACGGATTTTTATAATCAACTGGAACAACTTTATACTGAGTATGATAATAAATTTAAGAGCGTAACAAATAAAAGTTTTGTTACGGGACACGCGGCTTTTGGTTATTTATCAAGAGATTTTGAATTGAAACAAAACAGCGTGGAAGATGTCTTTGCGGATGGTGAACCAAGTGCAAAAAAGCTAAAAGAATTAACTGACTATTGTAAGGAAAACCAAATTAAAACAATTTTTGTCGAAGATATGGTAAGTCCAAAAGTTTCAGAAGCCTTAGCTAATGAAGTTGGAGCTAAGGCAGAAAAAATTTATACGATTGAAAGTAAAGAAGACAATAAAGATTACATACAGAGTATGCGTAATAATCTAGAGGAGATTTATACTAGTTTAAAATAAGTAATGTGCTAGTTTAAAACCGTAGACAAAAAAGCATTCTATGTAAAGCGTAACAAACTAGCCCCTACCCCGGGAATAAATTGGAATGGCAATGCTGATGATTATATCCAATAAAAATCCAGAAGCCTTCAGAGATGGGCTTCTGGATTTTTTATTCTTGCGTTAGGAATTTTAATGTCTGGTGTAAACCCCATTGAAGCATTGGTTTATAGCCAGGTTGTTTTAAAGGAGTTCTCTTGGGCGGCGTAGTCATTTATTATACCAGCTGGTACTGGAGTCCGGCAAGCGTTAAATCATATCCAGAAAGAAGAACAGGAACACGTCGAGGGGATTTTCAATTATATGAACAGTCATGGTATGTATAACGTACAATAATAATTAAAGTTGCTTCACGAATAAGTGCCATCTTGTATTTTCCACTCAAGGCGACACTTTATTCGTGATTAGAGAATTAAAAAGAATGAGTAAAAGTGGCTTCCAATTTCGTATTTTTCTGCCCACTACTAATAATTTTTTGATTTTTATAAACGACTTCTAAGCTATCCGCGTCAGTCAAGCTATGGGTAAGCCCATAGTAAATTCCCCGATTGTCATTGTCAAAATCACTTTGTTTCCCCATATCACCATTTGTTTCAACCTTAAACCCAGTAATGTAAACAGCTGTCTTATCATCGAAACCATAATTCCAACTAGCCGCATAGGCTTTATTATCTGCATTACTATTTGATTTCGCATATTCAGCAGTCACACTATGTTTACCAACTTTATAGGTCCCGTCCACCGCCCAATGATTGGTATGTTCCCCACCATCAAATTGATAGCGTCCTAATGTCAGACCATAATCGAAATTTTCAGTTGCCTTATACCCCGTTCTAATAGCATATAACTTGTTTTTTTCCGATCCCACATTATCTTCTTGTGCCGCAACTGCTGCAATATCCAAAACCCCTGCCCTGCCTGTGGCACTAAGTCCGTCAACAAAATTGTGTTTACCAATATTAGAATCAGAGCGACTATATAATAGGCTTGTAGTACCGACCGTCACAGCCTGACGACCCAGTTTATAAAGAAAGTTGCTACTCTTATAATTCAGTCCGAACAGATCAAGGGAAAACACCGATTTTCTATCAGATCCGTAAGCGTCGAGATTATAATCACTAAGTGACGGCTGTGTAGCATACTGAGCACCAAGGCGAGCATACAGTGAAAATTCACTGCCAATGTCGGTTTCCCCATTAAGAGTAGCACTATACATCATACCCGAAATACTGGGATCGCCTGTAGCTGTATCTTTTTCATACTTAATCACGGTATTACCAGTCAAATTAACAGGAGCAGCCAAAGCCACCGTAGTCATAGAAAAACTCAATCCTGTTAAAATCATCATCGTAGTAAACTTTCTCACAAAAACACCCCTTCTGCGCAATAATAATGAGTTGAGATTTTTTCATAATTTGATTTCAAGATGAAATTTGCCATATCATCACAACATATAAATGTATGCATGTTGAAACAAACTATATATTATATTGTGGATAACTATATTTGAATTATGAAAATCTCTCACTTATGTACAAATCATTATGTACAAGCGACAGCGCCGAAACATAATGTAATATTACTTCTACTAAAATAAATAGAATAATAAGACAGATGTCACTTATGTGACATCAAAAAAATGACAGGCATTTAATTTTTCTTCCACTGAACTCCACGATCTCTTGGCATAAACTAGAGGAATATCTTGAGCTTTAGCCACAAATTTAACATGAGCAGCAGTTCCATGATTTACATAATCAGTAAGGACTAACACCAAAGCTGTGGCTTTGGGCAATTTTAACTTACTTCTAGTCAAAGACTTTCTTGCTGAAACATGGGTAATTTCGGTAACACCTAATGAATATAGATTCTTTTCAATACCCCCTAGATGATCAGCACCAACAACAACAATCGACATATTTTTCACCTCTCTTTCCAACATAGCAAACTGGCCATTTTTCATTCAAAGCCAATGAGCGCTTTTTCTAAACTTGATAGCCTCGTCCATCCCAACGTTTATAATGTCCTTTAGTAGATGGACGATGCCAAACAAAAAACTATTCGGTATCACAATTGATAATGATTATCAATGTCATTATATAAGTTCTGCTATTCCCTGTCAATAAATTACTGAAGTAAAGTTCATAATAAATACTATAAATCATAAAACAGACAATTTTGTTACGAAAAAAGCTACCCTTAGTCAGCAAATTGACTAAGGGTAGCTTTCTTTTGTTTCCTGTTCCATATATTCATGACCATCTAATATAAACAAACGTAAATGATTTTACCAAGCTTTTCTACCTTCGAACCGCTTCCCACATCAAGGACTGCATCATTAAACTTACGCCATCGGCAAAGCCTTGATTATAGTAGATATCCCCGGCAACTGTTTCCTGATCCGAAAAATAATTCTGCAATTCATTGAGTTTGTTAACTTGCTCTTTCGATAATTCAGCAGCCAATGATTTCTTAAGACCATGATTCATTTCATGGCTTTTTTTATTATAAAAAACCAAAAATCATATTGAACGGGTGATTGTCCTTAACCATTTTTGGCAATCATCCGTTCATTTTCTATACAGTAACGACTTTAATAAAATAGCATTGTTCATCGTCAATCATGGTTTCCACGCGAAAATTGGCTGAAACCAACATTTCACTAAGAACACTGCCTTCAGGCAGCCGATCTTCCTTGACGATTTCACTACTTTCATGAATGGCATTGACTGCAGAACGTGGAATGTCATGCATGATAAACAAGGAACCGCCCGGTTTTAATAAGGAATAAATTTTTAATAAAAAAGTCTGCTTGTTCTGTACATGAGGGAAAAAATTAAGACAAACAACTTTATCGTAAAAATAATCATTCTGGAAAGTCATAATATCCGTGGCTGCAAAAGAAATATTGGACAAATTTTTGAACTTCTGTTCAGCGCACTCCAGCATCTTTTCCGAAAAATCTAGTGCCGTAATCATCCCGGTGCTGCCAATCCCGCGATGAATAAACGGTAGTAACACGCCAGTCCCTGAACCAATATCAAGAACCCGATCCCCTTGTTCAAGCCCCATTAAACCTGACAGATAGGTCAGCATATGCTCATTGACATCCCGCATATCATCCCAAGATGTGGCCAGTCGATTAAAAAAATCACGTTCACTTGCTATGATAGCCACCCGCCTTCATTACAGTTTTTGTGTAAGACTGACACTGAATAACCGCCCCTGCATGGAATAATTGTATTGTTCGACATAATGCTTGTCAAAAAGATTATCGACAGCTAACGTACAGCTTCGACCCTTACCAAGATCTCTTACAAGGGACGCACTATGAACAACATAGCCGCCAATCCCTATTTTCTGAGTGGATCCAACGGGATAATTCGCTGTTTGTTGTCCTGTATATGTCACATTATAACGAAACTGCCAAGGCTTCTGATCATACAAATAAGTCAAACCAATCTTATGACGGGGTCGATAATCCAATTCGCCGGAAAGCCCCAGCTTATCACCGGGCAAGACGCCACTCTTTTGGGTATGCTGATTGGTATAATTGAGCATGAGGCTGGAGTATTCATTGAGCTGATAATTATTCTCCCACTCAAAGCCCCACAATTTAGCATTGGGAATATTATAACAACTGAAAGGGTATTGATGCTCAAAATTAATATAATCAGAAATATCCTGGTAATAAAAATCAAATTTCGTATTAAATTGCTCATTCACCCGATGAGTCATACCGAGTTCATAAGACCATCCCTGTTCCGGCTTTAGCTCTCTGCCTGTCCCTAACTTCCCCCACATCGGATTGAGCCACCAAAAATATTCCGCCATGGACGGAGCACGCCAGACATGATCCATGGCAATAAAGGTCGTTGTATCTTTATTATTGCGGAACGAGAAATTCAATTTAGGTGACAAACCATGATAATTCGTATCTTTCATATCTGTAGCACGCTCATCATCTCGGCTCGCCTTCATTTGATCATAGCGTAGCCCCACATTGGCTGTCCAACGGTTCGTTAATGCCCAAGTATCGTCCGCATAGATTCCATAAATATCTTCTTTCTGGGAAGGATAGAGATCACTCGCTGTACCTGCCGGTACATTATACCACCCATAACCATATCGCAACTGTTTGTACTCCGTACCATATGTATAAGTGTGGGAACCCTCTTTAATCCGACCATTTAACAGCCAGCCACGTGACCTATCCGTTACAATGGTCCGATCTAAATCAAGAGTGCCATCGGTTTTAAAATTTACCTCATGACGTCTTTCACGGCTCTGCCAGTAATCCAGTGTAATAAAGCCATTGTTTGTCTGATGAGTCCAGGCCGTATCAAAATTGGTATTGTATTTTTTCCAGTAGGCACCATTATTTAGGGGACCATAATTAGAATAAGCCGTTTCAGCATCCGTCGCTGAAATCACGGGATAACTAGGATCATAACCTGCTGTCCCTGGCGTATTTCGCAAAATGTAACCCCGCTTTTCTTCTGACTGCCGAACATTCAATTTCACATTATCTTTGGGCGTAAACGCATAATCTAATTTTAATCCATACTGTTTGGCATCGTAGTCATTATTGCGTAAAAAAGCATCTTCACTGCTTTTATTATAGCTGACCTGCCAGCCCAATTTATCTTGTGTAGCACCATAATTAAAACGCAACTGCTGCTTATTGTATTGTCCAGTAAGAATACTGATTTCACCGCCAGCCGCTGTGGCTTTCCTGGTAATAATATTAATAACGCCGCCTAAAGTATTGCCATATGCTGCCGACTTGCCCCCTTTGATAATTTCGATTTTTTCTATCGTATTCAGTGGGATACTGTCCCAATCCATATAACTACCGCCCATCACACCAGACAGGGTAGCCGGAACGCCATCCACAAGCACCGTAAAGCGCCGCGAATCGAACCCTCTAAGTTTGACCGCGCCATCATCATTATCACCGTGACCTGTACGAACTTGAATATCAATTCCTGTAACATGGCTTAGCAGTTCAGGCAGCGTAGATGCCTTGCCTGGACTAATTTTTTTGACATTGACATTCGTAGCATCCGTTGCCTGTTGAATAGGATCCGCATGAACAATAATTTCTTCCATTTCATAACTTGGAGTTTCTGCTGCATAAGTTGTGGATGTAAGTGCTAAGGCAAGTAAGATATGAATCATTAGCTTGTTTCTATTCATGACTGTTCTCCTTTAATGTGCGAAATTTTCAAATAGCTGCCTTCTAACCTTTTTACAAGCAAGGGTATCAAAACCATTTGTATGAGGATGCCAGGAAAACCCGTTGTAATACCACCGATCAAATACCCTAAGGGCGGAATGTTAATATGTACAAGCTGAACCATCAAAAATATAGCAGCAACCGTTCCCAATCGCCCCAGGATCATCGCACCTACCAATGAAGCAAACAACGATATTTTCCTATTATGATATAAATATCCGCTGACAACACCGTATAAAGCCAATTCAATGACCATGAGCGGCAGAACAGGTATGACTGGCGGCATACCCGTAAAAAAGCTGCTTAAAGCCGGAGCAATAACGCCAACCGCCATGCCCGATTTGCCCCCAAGCAATAAACCAGCCATCAAAACAGGAATATGCATCGGTAAAAATATTGCTCCCATGGCTCCTACAAAGTGAAAAGTGATCGGCAAAACTACCCCCAACGCCATAAATAATGCCGTGTAAACTAATTTCATCGTATTCGTCATTCTGTGTTACCTCCTTTCGCACAAAATAAAAACCAGGCAAGCCCCTCTCTTTCGCAGAGATAGGATTACCTGGTTTCATGCACAGGAATCTCAATCACAACCACAACAACTAGAAAACTAAAAAACTAACTACCTTCAGGTATCAAAAATGAGCCTCTTGCTCATATAACAACGCAATTTTTTGCGTTGTTATTATATTTGACAAATGCTACCTATCTCCTGCTAGGCAATTTTCAAAATTTATTGAGCGAGGAAATTTCTTTCAGAATCAATATATCTGCTTTAATATTTCTTCCACAGCTAATTCATTTCATGGTCTTTTTTATTCACATATGTTAAAATAAATTTAAGGGAGCGATCGGCATGGAAGAATTGTTAAAACAGATTTTGGCAGGACAAAAAGATATCTGCCAAAGATTAGGAAATCTTAAACAGGGACAAAGTAATATTGAGCAAGGGCAAAGAAATCTTGAGCAGGGACAGAAAAATTTAGAACAAAAAATGATATCTGGATTTACCGATTTGAAAATAGCAATTGATGTTACTCAAAAAGATGTTCAAGATATACGTCGAACCTTACGGGCCGTTGAAACGATTACGGCTAAAAATTGGGGCGACCTTATTGACCTACAAAAAGCTGAATAATATTAAAAAAATTTAAGGCTATGATTCATTTCATGGCCTTTTTTATTGGTATGCACGCGATAGCGTAATGTGGCGTTTTTAACTCGCCATGAATAATTCAGGTCTGGTTTTATGGGTACATTATATTTCCTGATATTCGATAATTAAATATCAGATAGCCGAAATAAATATTTTAAATATTGTTGAGTTATTGCTATAATTACATTTGAAGAAATGTCGACATCTCTTCAAACAAATTCTCACATAAAGGGAGTAATTTTACTTATCTTGAGTGAAATGAAAGGAATCATGACAAAATGTTTAAAAAAATTGCTTTAAAATTATTGTTAAATAAGTGGCATCAAGGGGGGTTTTCAGTCGTTTTTTGGGATGGTGAACAAGAAAATTATGGTAATGAGCCACCTGCTTTTAAAATAATTTTTCACAAAGAGCCGCCACTACAATTTCATAGTGATGATGCGGTGTTATTTTTTGGTGAAGCTTATATGGACGGACTCATTGATTTTGAAGGATCAATGGATGATATATTGCGCGTTGTTGCGCTTAATACGCAACCACAAGAACCAAAAAGGGAGCCGCTCATGACTCCTTCAGATACCCATATTCAGCGGGAAAATATTCACCATCATTATGATTTAGGAAATGACTTTTTCTCGCTTTGGTTGGATAAGACGATGAGCTACTCTTGTGCTTATTTTAAGACTGCTAAAGATTCTCTATATCAAGCACAGTTACAAAAAATTGACCATATTCTCAAAAAAATAAACCTGAAACCGGGTGAAAAATTACTCGATATTGGCTGTGGATGGGGCTGGGTAATCATCCGTGCCGCCCAACAATATCATGTGCAAGCTACTGGCATTACATTAAGTACGGAACAATATAAAAAAACAAAACAGCGGATTAAAGAGTTGGGATTAGAATCTCAAGTAAACGTTGAACTGATGAATTATCAAGATTTAAATGCTGACAAGTGGCAATTTGATAAGATTATCAGTGTCGGCATGTTTGAACATGTAGGAAAAGAAAATCTGACCAAATATATGAATAAAATACATGAATTATTGGTTCCGGGAGGAATGTCCTTATTACATACGATAACAGGCATGTTTGAGGGAACACCGAATACCTGGATGGGAAAATACATTTTCCCAGGCGGTTATGTTCCTTCACTGCGTGAGACAATTTGGCTATTACCAGAATATGATTTTCACCTGCTCCATACGGAAAGTTTACGGTTGCATTATGCTCTGACACTAGATCATTGGTTTGACAACTTCAAAGAACATATCGACGAAGTAAAGTCTAAATATGGAGAACGCTTTGTTCGCATGTGGAGCTTATATTTACGCGGCTGTGCAGCAGCCTTCCGGGTATCCGGCCTAGATATTGACCAACTGGTATTTACAAAAGGCTTAAATAATAAACTGCCGATAACTTATGACTATATTTATAAGGATTAATCAGTCTCTTTCGCTTTATAATCTGAAATCGTATGATCCATAAAAATGAGATGCCTTTTCTATAAATTGGCCTTAATTTACGTAAATTTCAAAATTCGATGCAATGCCAATAAATTCAAGTAATATTCAAATCAAAATCAAGTTCAACGGTGGCAATTTATCTACGAATGCAGGACTCTTGCTTCTTCATGCATTTATAAATAAATTGGGACTGAATCAGTTGCGAAGCACCAACATCTCGCTGATAAATTTTACTGCAAAAAATTTATCAGTTCAGCGATACCTTGTTCAAGTTTGCAAAACGTCCGAATACCATCCGCAGTCCGTACTTCTGTAGCATAGTAAACCTTAACGGATTTGGCATGAATAAATCCTCGTTCTTTCTTATAAAAAATAGAAGCATCTCTTATGTACCACTATTCTATTTTTCATTCATATTTACCTATAAATTACTACTAAGAATAATATTATCAAGGGATATTTTCAACTACTACTAGGCCAAAAACGGAAAAATCATACCATTCTACAGCACCTTTAAGAAAAAACCTTTCCGGAGCACGGAAAGGTTTTTTCTCAAGGAATACTCAAATTTCCTATTAATCGCTAATTGCTTTTTGGGACAATTTTGTTATATTCTTGTCATATAGTACAATTCATTTAAAATTCAATTCCTGGCTGCGCTTGAATACCTTGCTTATAAGGATGTTTGATTTCTTTCATTTCTGTAACCAAATCTGCCTTTTCAATTATCTGAGGCCTAGCGTCTCTGCCAGTCAAAACCAAATGCAGCAAGGATGGCTTATGATCTATTAATTCCAACACATCTTCCACCGCTACAATGCCAAACTTCACAGCATAATTAATTTCATCAAGAATAATCATATCCCATTCGCTTGATTGAATCGCTGCTTTCGCTGTTGTTAGTGCTTCAACTGCTGCTTGACGATGAACTGACATTTTATCATCTGAAGAATTTTTCAAAAAGCCTTCCCCCATCTGATGCATTACAAAACGAGGACCTAGTTGTTCCGCAGCCTTCAATTCGCCATATATCCAATTGCCCTTGATAAATTGAATGACTAACACCCTAAGTCCTTGTCCCCAGGCGCGCATCCCCATGCCAAGCGAAGCAGTCGTCTTCCCCTTACCATTTCCCGTATGTACAATGACTAATCCATGCTTTTCCATCACTTTTATTCTCCCTTCATTTAAACTGCTAGCATCATAAATTCGACAAAGAAGAACTTAATATTTTATCTAAAACTGATACTGGACGCCCCATTGATAATTGCGGCCTGGACTCGTATAATAGGACCAACCACCATAAGGACCAGATCCATCCGTATATTCTGAATAGTATTTATTGAATAAATTATTTACTTTAAAGAACGCTTTAGTATCCTTGGTCATCTGATAATTTATTGCCGTATTCCATACCCAATAGGTACTGCACGGCAAATATTGAGGTGCACCTATATAGTCATTGCCTTGTAAATGAACATCCCATTTATCCTGCTGATAATTTACGCCGATATTCCAAACACCGCCGGGTGTACTTGCATATTGGCTTACTGTCGTCTCTTTAAGGTGTGTATACCCAACAAACGTACTCCATGCTTTTGACCATTGTTTATTCAATTGTGCATCCCAGCCATGAATGATATCATTATCAATGTTTTCATACGGGTCAGAACCATACGGCGACGGAACATTAAATTTGTTTTTACTACTGGTTTCAAAAATATGTGCTGACGCAGTCAAGGTCTCATCAAATTTATGATTCACACCTGCCTCTGTTGTATGGCCTGTTTCTGCTTTTAAATTTGGATTTCCATGTGCCCCATCATATAATTGATAAAAATTAGGTGAAATAAAGTATTCTTTATAAGCAATATAATAATTGGTATGATCATCTTGTGTATATCCTAAGTTGAAACTGGGAGTAGCATGATTTCCATAATTGGAATTGTTATCATTGCGAATCCCAGAAGTCAGTTTCCACTGATTAGATAAATTCCATTCATCCTGTAAATATACTGCCCGGTCTGTTATGGTTTTCCCGTTAATAGGGCTATTATCTGCCGAAGAAGAAGAATCTTTATAATGAACCATCTCATCCTGATAAATATCAAAACCGGTTGTTATCACATGATCTTTACCGACCTTTTGCGTATACTGATCCTGAATTCCTCTTGTCTTTGTATCTAGCAGCCATGAATAACCACCATTAAAATAAGTGTTCACCTTATTTCGATTCGTATAAAAAGTCAAAGAGTTAGATGAATTATCTGAAAATTTATACCTGTAATTAACTCTCCACTTGTAATTATCATCTGATCCTGTGTTCGGACCATAATAGGAATACAAGAAATTATCTTTATATTGATCGTAACTCATCGTAATATCGGATGCATCATTGATTTTTTTGGTCAGTTTGAAGGTATTAGTAATCGCATTCAAATGAGTCGGAAGTTCATTACCATGTCCGTCCTTATAATTTCCAGAAATGTCCTTTTGACTAGTAATTAACCAGCTATAATCACCGGATTTTCCCTGATTAGACAGGGAATAATTTTCTTTATCATAACTTCCCCCGGACATTGTCAATGTCGTTTTATTCGTTTCCGCTTTACGGGTAATAATATTGATAACACCGCCTTGCGCATCTGAACCGTAAAGAGTCGAAGCAGCTCCTTTCAGCACTTCAATTCTTTCAATGCTATCCATAGAATTAATTAATCCGGCAGGAAATCCACTGCCATTCACATTGACCCGGACACCGTCAATTAAAACCACAATATTTTTAGAACCGTTGATACTAACGCTGTTCGAATAGGCCGTACCTACACCATTGCCATAATTATTAATCCCAACTCCTGGCACACTACGTAAAGCTTCTGTTAAATCCTGATAGTGATTTGTTTCGATTTGTTCCCTTGTAATCACCGAAATGTTCGCATTGGCTTCAAACTGTTTTACAGGTGTTTTCGTTGCCGTAACCACTACTTGATCAAAAGAATAATCGCTTTGTTCTGCGGCATACCCAATTCCTGTTGCCGGCAATAGCAAGGCACTACTTACGAGAGCACATAGCATTGCATGGCTTTTTTTGTTCATTGTTCTTTTTTTTAGCATCATTTCTCCTCCTCAACAAATACTCTTCAAAATAATCACCTTGTGGGAAAAAATAAAACAGCCATCCATAACTATCGGAAGGCTGTTTCTGAGAAATCCATTTAAAATTAAATCCCGGCTACAAAATAGCCGGGAAGGAAAATCAAATAGAACGCTCTGCGTATCCCCTCCCCATCGCTCGTGGGTACAAATGGTGATTATGAAATAGGCAGTTCTCCTGGCTCTGGATCATTGTTTGCCCAAACCTTCCCAAGACAGCTTGTCTCAGTGGTAAACCTTGGGTTTCTCCCCATTACAGTGGCGGGACCGCGCCGGCGTGTTACCGGACTTCCCTTTTAAGCCCTTTCGGGCACCTATTTGATCATTATAAAATTTTCAAAATAATATAATTACATAAATATTCTAGCACTTCATGGAAAAAGAATCAAGCTATACCTGCCTTATCCACTTTTTTGAGCCTGCAATTTGCAATGTCTGTTGCTGTTGCTGTACTTTTCGTGCCCATTCTTCCAAGGAAAGCTGCATAAATTCATGAACCAAAAATTCATATACAAATGATGCGTACGTATTTCACGTCAAAAGCCTGTTTTAACTGTAACAGATGATTGCGTTCCAATATGGATCGATCCATTTGATAATTAGTTGTTAGCCATAAAGTGTTGTCGATTAATTTCAGCGAAGCTAATCGTTCCATGCATTGAGTAAATGCTTGTTCTCCCATCAATGATTTTAATTTTTCTAGTTTCGATATCAAGTGAGGCTGATTTTTGACAATACGTTCCGTTAAGGGCGTCAGCGGAACTGTATCGATAAGATTCGAAGCTAAATCCGGATTATTTTTAATCTCTTCAGGAACTGAAAAAGAAAATGAATTTGACATGAATTAATTCCTTCTTTCTTATAAAAGTATTTCTTATATACCACTTTATCATTCATTATTTACCTAGATTTACTCCTAAAAATAATATTATCAACGATATTTTCAGCTACTACTAGGCCAAAAGCGGAAAAGTCATAGCGTTCTACAACACCTTTGAGTTAAAAATCTTAACCCATTTTTACCGGATTATGACTCATTAAAATTTTGCTTTATAACCTAAACTATAATTAAATGGCGTGTAATAATATTCCGAGCTTTGATGCGAAATGACATCATCACGGTCTAAGACATTATTTGCTGTGAAGAAGATGTCCTGTTTTTTATCTATCTCGTAATCAACATTGAAACTCGTCATAAGATAAGGCTTCTGACCATAGGAAGCAGCCGAACTCGGTGTCATAACACGGTCAGCTAAATAACTTTCCGTAAGAGTGGCACGCCACTTATCTTTTTGATAGGTTACGCCACTATTAACTTGCCAGCGGCCATAGGTCCTGTCCCAATAGGGTTTAGCCGTTGTTTTGGACTGTGGATTACCATAAGTGACACCCCAGTTATAACTCCAGCCGTCAGTTCCTTCAATATTACAACTTAGCTCAATTCCGGTATTTTTCAAGTCTTCATTGGTATATTGATATTGGTCTGTTGTCGTGATATTTTGAGAAGTGATATTGTCTTTAATATAATAATTAAATAAAGCTACCCGCCATTGATGATGATCACTGTTTTTCTTCCAGCCTACTTCATAGTGCATTCCTGTCTGCGGTTTCACGTTGGGATTCCCCACCATTAAACTACTGCTACTGCCATAAATTTGGCTAAAAGTTGGCATTTTAAACGATTGACCCGCACTGGTATAAATACTTTCGTTTTCGTTAATTTTATGAATAAATTGACCTTGGGAACTAAAGTTATCATAATTTTTATCATTCGGCGCGCCGCCGGTCCAAGTCTCACGCCCACTGAGTATCATCGTGTTGACGTCATTAAAAGGCTGCTCCCACTGACCATAGACCGAATAATTATTCCGTTCATAATTTAAACTTTTACTGACATTCGGCAAATAATACTCATTTTGATAGGTAAGACCAAGTAATAACTTATTCGCATTAATCTGCCAATCTTGTTGTAAATCCAAGCCATAAGTTCGGTTTTTTTCCTCCGTATCGGTATAT
Source organism: Pelorhabdus rhamnosifermentans (assembly GCF_018835585.1). NCBI lineage: Bacteria > Bacillati > Bacillota > Negativicutes > Selenomonadales > Sporomusaceae > Pelorhabdus > Pelorhabdus rhamnosifermentans. The sequence continues at coordinate 136,492 of NZ_JAHGVE010000004.1, read as the reverse complement.
TGTGGATAATTTTTGATACTGCCTGCGGAAGAATAACTATCGACGCCCAATGTTTCAAGATTTTTATCATTATAGTACACGGTACCTTTTACATGATCCTGATGATACTGTAACTGCACTAAATTCTTGTTATCGTAATAATTTCGAGTATATCGGGTTTTATCTGCCAAATTACTTGCATACCCTTCGCCAAAACAATAATTATACCGGGACTTTGAATCACTATGATCGTACAATAAGGATAATGCTGTATCGAAATTATAATTAAATGAATAATTATTGCGTTCTAAACCAGCAAAAATATTATACATTTCTTTGCCGCTTGTTACATAAGAAGAGGCTTTACCCGCATTACCCCATTTTTCATAATTATAGCCCATGCCTAATTTACCCATCTGTAGATTTAAATCATAGTCCTGTTGACCGTAATTCCCCTCTGACACCGTAATGGAATTTTGCCGTTCTTTTTTCGTAATAATATTAATGACTCCGCCGGTAGCCTCGCTGCCATAGAGTACAGAACCCCCTCCTCTGACAATTTCAACACGTTCTACATTTTCCAAAGGAATATCTTCTAAATTATATAAACCTCTTATATTGATCGGTGTACCATTAATCAATACCAAGGTACCGCTATATACGCCTCGCATAATCACTTTACTTGTCATTGTACCCTGAGAAGCCCCTGAAGCGCCATAACCAGAATAAACGAAACCCTCCGTTAATTTTAATGCTTCGAGAACATTTTTCGCTCCAGTCTCCTGTAATTTTTCGCCTGAATAAACACTGGTCGTTGCTGGTGTGTCCACATCACGTTTTTCATAACGTTGCGCCGTTACAAGAACTGGATCTAACTTATCATCTGGTGCATTACTGGTTTTTACTGTATCAGCACTCGCTGTACCTGATAATAGAGCTGTGCTCAAAGCCATTGCAGTAAGTTGTATTTTTACTCGGTTTTTATTCGTTTTAGTAATAACCATATTTAAATAGTCCCCCTTATTTCTATCCTATCATTCATCTGTATTTATAAAAAATCACATTACAATTATTTTTTCTCCAACATAATCAGCTTATATTCACCAATCACCTGCCCGTCATCAAGTTGAAGCGGCGCTTCCACCCCGGCGACACAGCGGCCGTCCGAACTTATCGCCACACCCACGCAAGGCCCGGTTGTAGCAACGGAATCCTGTAATGCTGCGTCAGGCAGCGATACAATATAAAGGCCATGAATACTCGGATCCTTAGTACGCACATTGCGGCCAACGGCTAGTACGGCATGTTGCTCATTCACAACAAGTTGTTCAATCATTCCCCCGAATTTTAAGCGATTCACCAATTCACCTGTCTGATCAAAAACAAATAAGCTGTTGGAACTGGGATGTTCAATCGGCGTTGGCAGCTGCCAATTGGCCCGGTTGTAAGTGTTACCTGTAGTAAACAAAAATTCTCTGCCGATGGTTTTCAAGTAATTACCGCTTGTATTCATGTAGACGCCACCAATTTTTTGCGGCAAACTCACCGTACGCTGCCATAATAACTGTCCCTGAGTTCCGTCATATAAGAAGCAGCGCCCATCGCTCGCAACACCAGCGACAAGAGAGCCATCCGACGTAACTTCAGGGCTGCAACGCATGGTCACAGTTTCGTAAGGATAAACCACATCGGGTTTTTGCGTCCACAGCACCTTTTTCAATTGACCATCAAGACAATAAAGAATATCCGTGTATTTTAGTACTTTGCGGTTATCCCAGTTAGCTGTACCGAAGCAGACTTTGTCACCCCTTTCATCTACACTGACCCATCCCGCCCAGGCATCCATATTTTCTTGTTCTGGAAACATCGCCAGCCGGTTACCGTCTGCGTCGAACTGATAAATTCGACTTTTATATTCATTATGACCGTCGGAAAAACGAATATAGCGTAATCCAGCGGCATAAATTTTTCCGCTTTGATCTGTTTTAATACTGACAATTCCGGGATAGGTCTTATCCTTAATGCCGACACCAAGTTCACTTACACTGGCCTGCCGCCATATTTCGCGGCCGTCATTGACATCAAGACAAAGTAAACAGCCTTCCTGACTGGTTTCGCCAATTAACAAAGAACGATTATCTCGGGTAAATTCTAACGCTGAAATGGTGCCAAGTCCTAAATTTTTCCGCCATAATAGCTTTCCCGTAGCGGAAAACATGAGCAATTCACCATTATCCGTTCCCATAGCCAACTCGCGATTATCCGGTGAAAATTGAATAAACCCTTTCGTAAATCCCATGCGCTGATAATTCTGTACTTCTACTTTTCCCAAAGAAATTTCAGCGGTTTTTCGATAAAGCCCTTGCTTAGAATCAGATGATGCAACAGTCGACGAAAACATACTGCCAGAGCCGCCAAAAATATGTAAAGCAATGGCCCCCATCGTTACGGCAAACAGGCCAAACAGCAAAGCGGTACGGATTTTTTTCATTTTTTCCTCACATCCATACTTTCATCAGATCGTATAAAACACGCCAAGCTGGAATATAAATCAGACCATTAAATTGCAAAACATCCATGATTTTTAATACACCCATGCTGACTATCACAAGAATGAAACCGTAGCTAAAAAGCTGCTCTACCTTTGGCCAATTTTCCATATCAATACGATGAAATCCACGTCCAAAACCGCGACTTTCAACGGAAGAAGCCAGCGTGGCAGCCCGGCGCAGCGTTCTTGCCAGTATTGGAAATAAAGTTTGAAACGCCGTTTGAATGAGATGGCGCGGTGAGATCGTTCGAAAAGGCTTAAAACCCCGTAATCGCTGGGCCGTGAGCACAACCGATGTCTCCTGGAAAATCACAGGAAGAAAACGAATGCTAGTAATCAGCATAAATGCCAATTCATACGGCATTTTCCAGGCCATAAAGCTGCGCAATAACTTTCTGGGATCGGAAGTCCACGTTAATAAAAGACCCAATGAGAGCATAATTCCTGACCGTAATGCCTGGACTGCCCCATATTCCAATCCCTCCCGATAAACAAAAACGCCGCCTGTTAGCTTTCCAATGATAGGTACGGTCGGTGCAATCAGGCAAGCCACAATGGAGCGTGGTTCCTGACTATAAAATAACGCCTGGCTGGCCATGGATCCCCAAATTCCCAGCAAAGTAAACAGCACCAAAATCCGCCAACGTCCCAAGGATGAATGGGCCAATCCATGCATAACTAAAGTAAGGCAAAACAAAATGAACAAAGAACGGGAACTGTCAATTAGGAGCGAAACAATCGCAAAACAGCCAAGCAACATCAGTTTGGTGCGAACGTCTAGTTTATGAAACAGCGTATGGTCCGGCGTAGCTTCCCACACCTTCCTGTCGTACATAATCGACCACCTCCTGAACGGTCACAGCCTGACCATCATATAGATTTTTCGCCGTAAGCAAAGCAGAAGGCGCTTTTAATCCATTTTCCCGTAACAGGGCTTCTTGAGAAAAAACAACCTGCGGTGTATCATCGGCGACAATTTTTCCTTGTCCAAGCACAATGATCCGGTCGGAAAATCGCGCCGCTACTTCCGTATCATGAGTACAAAAAATGACGGTTCCTCCCTGAACTGTATACTCTTTTAACAAAGCGACAATGTCTTCAATATGACCAATATCCTGGCCTGTCGTTGGCTCATCCAGAAGCAAAACAGGCGGCTCAGCAGAAAGTACCGCAGCGATTGCGACCCGCAGTCGCTGTCCACGGCTTAAGGCAAGGGGAAAATCATTTTCGAGCCCGCGCAGTTTTAATGCGTCCATTAATTGCTCGTAGCGAAAAGAATATCCGACCTGTCCGTTTTTTTGTTGCAAGGAAAAGGTCACTTCCGCGGCAACGGATGAATTGAAAAGCATTAAATCCGGATTTTGCAGTACCATCCCCACGTTTTGATTCATACCGTGAATGATTTGCCCCAACACACGTACCTGCCCCTTCACCGGTTTGAGCAAGCCGCCGATTTGGTGCAGTAACGTCGACTTTCCTGCCCCGTTCGTTCCCATCAAAGCCACAAATTGCCCCTGCGGAATCCTAAGTTCAATATCTTGCAAAATCATTCGGCCTTGTGCTTCATATTGAAAGGTAAGATGATTGATTTCTACTGCTGCCAAAGGCAAAGAAACAGCATCAGGCCTTATTTCTTTCGGTGTACAATGCCAGGCAGGCACCTGATACTGTTCTTTAATAGCCTGTACCGTATCGTTTACGGATGCGGATCGGTTCAAAATTCCTAAACCGTAACAAATATCAATGGTTTGAGGCAGCCGAAGTCCCTGATCATGAAAAAACGCGGCCTTGCCATAGGCTTCTTCCCGTGTTCCCTGCCACAAAATTTTACCATCCGCCATAATCACAACGTGACGACATAATGGCAGCACTTCATGCAGCCGATGCTCAACAATGACAATGGTCATATTGAGTTCCCGATTAAGCTTTTGTAATAAAGACAAAAGCTCGGCTGCTCCCTGTGGATCCAGTTGACTAATCGGCTCATCAAGCGCTAATATCTTGGGCCTCGCCGCAAGTACCGACGCTACAGCCAAACGTTGCTTCTGGCCTCCCGACAAAGCATAGATACTTGAGTCTCGCTGGTCATATAGACCGACCAACCGCAAAGTTTCGTGTACACGAGACTGAATATCTACGGCACCCATCCCCATATTTTCCAAAACAAATGCCGTTTCATCAAATACTGTTGTCGAAAAAATCTGATCATCGGGACTTTGAAATACCATGCCGACAGATTGACTTAAATAAGCAATAGTGCAGTCCCGAGTATTTTCTCCCGCAACAAAAACATCGCCAGTCAATAGCCCCCCGCTTTCCTGTGGAATGAGCCCATTAAGCGTTTTTAGGAGAGTACTTTTCCCGCAGCCTGTTGCGCCTGTAAGCAATACAAAATCGCCTTGCTCTATCGTAAGAGAAATGTGAGAAATACTGGGATCCTGTCGTTGTCGATAGGTAAACGATACATCCTGCCATTCGATCAGCTTTGCCATAAAGTTAGTCCCCCCCGACTTTCGACAATCGCTTGCCTAACAAAACGCCGCAAAACGCTCCGATTGCCGTATAGACAAGTCCGTTAACAAGTAAAATCAATTCAATATACCAATCCGCATAATACATACGATAGAGTACAGACATCGACTGAAGGGATACATAAATTGATAAACAATCAGCTGCCGCACAAATAAATGCCAATAGGGCCATTTTGGGCACCGGAATCTTATCGCCTGTCTGTTGCGACTGTAAATACCGGTACATCCCACTCCCATAGAGAAAGCTTTCCAGAAACAAAGCATGAATCCCATAGGACAAAAAAGTGATCGGCGAAAACTGTCCAAATGCCAACATACCAAGTAACATGCGAATAATGGATATAAGGGCAATCACACCGGTATAAGGAATTAAAATAACCAGCGACATAACAATCATATAGAGAAAAACACTGCTAAATAGCCCGCTGATTACAAAACCAAATGGACCAAGTAAAATATGAAAAAGTTCACCAAACAAGGTAGAAGGCACATTCACAACGGCAAAAGCCGCCGCACCAAACAAAGCAATCGTTACCAACCAGCGCGTCCTAAAAGTCCGAAGAATACGTTGGAATCGACAAGCCGCAAAGAAAAGTCCGCCGGCTAATAAAATCACTGCAAAGCAAACCACACCAGCCGCTCGGCTATCCTGCTTAATAATCTTAATTGGAATTTCTTTTATTACAGTTGAATCCATTTCATCCGCGATTGTCACCTGTAATAAATAATTGCCGCCACTGCCAAATAACTGTTCATCGGCATAAACAGGCAGACGAATTCTTTGTTTCGCTTCACCCGTTAAAGCGGCAAAAGCAACCAAGCTGTTCTCATGACCGCCCAACGCTCCGGCCTCAGCATTTTCTCCTGTCGTACTTGGTGTAAACAAACCAGGTATCGGTTCATGCGTGTAGGCATCAAGCAACATCGTGGTAATAACAATCAGTTTTTGTTGCCCCGCCGGATTTGTTAGATCCAGTCCCATATGCGTAACAGGGTGAATGGCCTCCATTTCCTGATTGGTCGCTCCTTTACCTTGTAACACATTTTTATAATAATCCCAGCGTCGATCCCTTAATACAATGGTACTGCGATTCAATCGATCATCTGTCTTACCATCTTTGTCCAGCGGTAACACGACAGAATCAATGGTAAAGGCCGTATCTGCCGGAATTTCCCTGGTACCGGAAACTGCGATCACCAGACGCTGAACTTGATCACCAGCCCGAATCAGGACGGGATAGTTGCCTGGTACTACATCGTCGTTCACTTTAAGCGGAATCAAATCAAACCATTGGCTATAACCGCCGGACAAATTGATTTGACGCTGAAGCTGGCATAGCTCCCCTTGATTCATGACTTGCCAATTTTGCTGCGGGTGAATAGGTAAAAAGCCTGCCGGTAATTCAATAGAAGCTGTAAGCTGCTTATCCTGCAGTCCTAAATTTTCAACATTAAAAAATGCTTGAATCTGTTCACCTGGTATGACAGATTCTTTTTCTTTTCCCAAATAATAAGGAATTTGACAGGACAGCGAAATTTCACTTTCTTGTGCAAAACCGTTTGACATGGAAAAAAAGAACAGGAAAATGGCACTACAGCCCCAAATCAAATATTTGATTAGTCCTTTGTTTACCTTCATCAAAAACATGTGTCGCACTATTCACTTTCTCCTATTATTCGTATCAAAACAGCAACTATCATGTACTAAAACTTTGACCTATATGTCAGATGGAAAGAGCGTGGCATAACATAGTAAGCCGGTGCTGTTGCAGTAACTTTGTCATTTGTTGTAATATCCCTGCGATCAAATAAATTGTCAATGTTTAATCTAATCGGAATACGACCGGCAGCGTTGTAACGCAGGTAATGGCTTCACCCGTACTTCTGTCTTCTGCCGGAATAAACCGCCACTGCTGCACTGCCTCCACTGCAGCATCATCCAAGCTGTCGTCGCCACTTGAACGATATACTGAAACAAATCCCGGACGCCCACTGGCGAGTATTTGTATTTTAAGCAGTACTGTACCTTGCACTCCCTGCCGCCGGGCACTTTCGGGATACGTTGGAGTGACTTGTGACAAAATTCCAGGATGCGTATATCCCCCTGCTCCCCTGCCTGAGCCACCATTTCCGGAGCCGGTTCCGCTGCCTAAGCCGCCACTTCCTGAACCACTTCCCACTCCGTTGCCTCCGCCTGATCCACTGCCCTGACCTGAACCCCCGCTGCTCTGACCTACACCTCCCCCGCCAGATTCACTGACATTCGTCGACACTTCGGCCGAAAGTACAGACATGCTATTGGTTGCCGCCACGACACTGGGAACTTCAGAAGAGGCAGGTGCTGCCGGGTGAGGTGTAGCAATTGGCGCCACTTCTGCTGCTTTACCGGCAGGTGAACTATCTTGACTTTCTGCAAGCGGATCGTCTTGCTGCGATAAATCCAATTCCACATACTGCTCGATCGCCTCTGGCTGAACCAGGGCACGGGATGCAATCCAACCGACACTGGTTAATACCACGGCATGAACCACAAAAGATACAAGCATCGCCCGCCAGCGTTTGCTCTTTGCCATCGTCGCTATTTCTCCTTTCTTTCTGTTGCGATTGAAATGCGCTGCGCTCCAGCTAATTTCAATTCATCCAAAGCCGCCACTACTTTACCATATTCCACTTGCTTGTCTGAGCGTAGAATAAATACAATATCGTTTTGCTTATACAATTCAACTTGCGTCCGTTTTTCCAGCAATTCCAGGGAGATTTCCTCTTTATCAAATAAAATTTTTCCTTCCGCTGTCACCGTAATCGCAATGCTATGGGGTCTTTCATTTTGCGCCGACTGCGCTTGTGGCAAATGCACCGGAATGAGCTGCTGTTGCTCCACCATGTATAACGTACTCATCATAAAAAAAACCAATAGAAAAAAAATGATATCAATCATAGGAATAATCATAAGTTTTGGCTGCCGTTTCCGGCGAAGCTTACTGATGTTCATGGTTTTTCTCCTGTTTTAACTGCGCTACAAGCAAAACGCAGACTTGTTCTAAATCGGTAATGATTCGATCCAGTCGATGAGTAAAATAACTATACACAGCCATGGATAAAATGGCGACACAAAGGCCGGAAGCCGTCGCAACGAGCGCTTCTCCTACACCGCCGGTGATTGCCAGGGGCTGACCACTCTTAATATTTAACACACTAAATGAACCGATCATCCCGAGAACCGTTCCCAACAATCCCAACAGAGGTGCAACCGTAACAATGGATTCCAAATGATTTAAGTTTTCACTTAATTTGGCTACTGCAAGCGCTACTTCACCTTCAAGTACTGTTTCATAAGCCGCCAATTCCTGTTCAAAATACCTGATTCCTTTGGCAGTTACATTTGCTACAACTCCACCTGTCTGAAAACAAGCGTTTAATGCTGCTTCCCAGTCGTGTCCTTCAATCAGGGGTGTTATTTTGTCAATAAATCCGTCTTGCTTTGGTTTCATTTCCCGATAATAGAAAAACCGTTCCACTGCGATGCCAATCACGGCAAAAGAACAAAATAAAATCAGATACATTGCAAAACCGCCTTTTTGAAAAACGGCAAAACTTTGTGTAATAGACTCCATGTTTTCTCCTCCAATAAAGAATATACTTAAAAGGCCACCTGCAAATTCTTAACAATATGAATAATTGGATTTGCGCCACACACCCGGCAAGTTTTCCCAAATAACAACCGAGTGGAATCATTTTTCGGATCACAGCCAATCTGACAAACCGAATATCCGTTCTCGGCTAATGCAGCAGAAACGTTTGCCGCAGTTGTTGATTTTCCAATGCCTCCTTTTCCATAAAATGAAATTTTACGCATAACGGTTTCCTCCGTTCATTGTCTGCGCCCTCCTGTAACTTGAGCAAACCTTAGGTAATGTAATACAAAACGTTCTTATCCATTAATGTTTACAATCTTTGGAGCGATCAATTGGACACATCAAATCAAGTAGATGCTGAACATAAAGCTGCTGAATCGCTTCATTTTCGCCTAGTCCGTGAAGATAAGTGGCAACTTCAAAACCGGCTTTACTTAATTGCGATTTGACTGAAGAATCGTCATGACTCGCCAAAGCATGTTCCACTTGTTCATCCGCCATTAATAGAAAAGGCATTAACATCACTTTTTTTATACGGGCCTTTTTTAATTTGGCAATCACATGATGCAGTTCGGGAAAGCCTTCTATTGTATAAATAAAAACGTGCTTCCACCCGGTTTCTTCCATTTTAAGTTGTAAAGCAGCATAAGCTGTATTAACCGGATGAATTTTGCTATGCCCTACCAAGACAACAGCCTCCTCTCTTCCAAGTGGCGGCAGTTGCTTTTTAAGCGCCTGAATCGCATTAAGATAATCATCTGATTTGCCATTTAGCCCCATATAATAAAGCAGAGGACGACCAATCGCCACATGCTCAAATACTTTGAGTTTAGCATGTACGTAATGAGAAACTATCCATTTGATTTTTTCATATTCTTCACCTACAACAAGATGTAATGGCTGAATCAAGACTTCTTTATATTTTTCAGTCTGAAGCCGTTCCAGTGCTTCTTGTTCCGTATCCACATGAATGCCGTTTCTTTCTTCCCATGTTTTTATCACTTTGCGCGAAGTAAAAGCCCGACGCACTTCATAGTCAGGAAAAGCTTCACGTATTTTATTTTCTATACTTTCAATACTGGATTGTAATGCCTCACGATAAATCGTACCAGAACTGACAACTAAAATTGCTTTTTGCTGTAACATGATATCCTCCAATCCTCCAAAAATTCGACAATAAAAAAAACTTCCCGCAATAAAGGAAGTTTTTTTATAAGGAAAATCAAAAAATAAAAATCCCGACCATATAACTATAGTCGGGAAGGATTGATTTCTTATGTAACCCCCTCCCCATCGCTCGTGGGTAAAAATGGTGATTGCTAAACAGGCAGTTCTCCTGGCTCTGGATCATTGCTCGCCCAACCTTCCCAAAACAATTGTCTCAGTGGTATACTTGGGTTTGCTCCTCATTACAGTGGCGGGACCGCGTCGGTATTTCACCGAACTTCCCTATTAAGCCCTTGCGGGCACCTATCTCAAACATATGAAGTTTTCTAATAATTAAAACATAGCACATTTTTCCAAATAAGTCAAACACATGAAATCTTCGTTTAATGAAAATAAAAATTCCCATCAAAAGGTCAGTCGAAAAATTAAATTTCAAAAAGAAAGCCCCCGGAGGAGGGGCATCAGTTGCGGTGTCTAGGCGCAACGATGGAAACAAAATAATTGGAACTATCTAATGACTCCTTGCCAAGGCAAGGAAAAGGTTTGACAACAAAAAAATCCCGGCCACTCACAGCCAGGAAGGATTGATTTCTTCTTAAATCCCCTCCCCATCGCTCGTGGGTAAAAATGGTGATTGCTAGATAGGCAGTTCTCCTGGCTCTGGATCATCACGCGCTCAAACCTTCCCAAGACTTTAGCGTCTCAGTGGCATTTCTTGAGCTTGCTTCCCATTACAGTGGCGGGACCGCGTCGGTATTTCACCGAACTTCCCTATTAAGCCCCTAAGGGCACCTATCTCAAACATATAAAGTTTTTCGAATGCTAAAAACTATGTATTCACTATAACATGTCCCTGCAAATAAGTCAAATAAGTCAAATAAATCCATTCAATCCTCATAACTCGCTAATCATATTCCAGTTCAACTTACCCTCAGTGCAATTTACTGCAGCTATTTTTTGACGCAAAGCAGCACATAATTTCATTCCGCCTGGTTGAAAAACGGGACTTTCAAGCAATGAAAATAATTAATAAAGTCCATCAATCCCGAGTAGCCCCCAACAATATTCCTGCCATACAGCCTGACAAAAAATCAAAATAACCTGTGCTTTAGCCGTTGAAAAAGGTAAATCGGCACTACAAATTTCATCCATTCCTAACCGCCACAGCCGTTCTTCCGCTCGACTTTGACGCCAGGGAATAATTTTGCTTTCCATAGCTAGTGATTCTTTCAATGCCGTTTTCACTGCACAAGCCAAAGCTTCGCCAAACAACGACTGGGTCCCTACATCATTACAAAATACTTTAGCCGTTGGATTGGTAGCAAAAATAATCCCATCTGCTCCAGTACCCGTAGCCGGACTTAATGTACAAGAATTAATCACAGCCAGTTCCTGAAGTGCTGCACTTTTGGCTTCCGTAATGGTTAACAAGGCTTTAACCATATTCCCCTCTGCTATCTGCGCATTCGTTAAGACTAACAGATTGATAGCATCATTAAACGCACAATCACGATTACTATCCTCGCCATGCTCCCCTGCCCTCATCGCATTCGTCCCGATTACTGCTGTTGCAATGACTTCAATCAGCGTATCTTGAAAATAAAATGCACTATAGCCATGACGATCAACCTTTGTATTCGAAAGTAAACCTGTAATGCGTTCACAGTTAAAACCATTCATAACAGCAAAATTCAACAAATCATTAGATGCTTCTTCAAATGAACTAACAAATGAAGAATGTTCCGTATCAAAGTCTGCTTGGACACGACTGATACAATGATTAAAAATAGCATCTGCCATAAGAAAACCGCCATTGTAACTGGATGTACTCAAAACAAGACGTGGCTCTGGAAACTGGCAAATCAATGAATGCTTCGTCTCAATAAACAGTCCACCCGTTTTAAGCAACTGATTTTTCATTATTTTACACCTCTTTTCGACACTAATTTTACTCAAAATAAAAAGACTTCCTGATCAGCTAGAAAAGTCTCTGGACAAAATAGAAAATCCCGACTAAAATAGTCGGGAAGAAAAAGCGCTCTACTAATCCCCTTCCCATCTCTCGCAGGTCAAACGGTGACTGTTAAATAGGCAGTTCTCCTGGCTCTGGATCATCGCATTCCCAAACCTTCCCAAGACATTAGCGTCTCAGTGGCATTTTTTGGTTTGCTTCCCATTACAGTGGCGGGACCGCGCCGGTATTTCACCGGACTTCCCTATTAAGCCCCTAAAGGGCACCTATTTCCATCTATATGAAGTTTTCACATTGTTGCTTATGATTTTAAAATAGCATATATCAAAGAGCAAGTCAAATAAATCTGTGTATTTTCGTCTAAACACTTTCAGGCAAAATAAATTTCTGACCAATGAAACAAAGAAGCTCAATAAATTTTTTATACAATAGAGGACCTGACAGTATCAATCATGTCACTGTCAGGTCCTCCTATTTTAGAAACACTCCGCTTTCATCAACCTTTATTCATACTACGAAGGTTTCCCCTGTCTTAAAATCTCCAAGGCCTGCTGAATCAATTCGTCGATTACTTCAAAAACAGGTACAACACCTTGAATCTCAGGACATTCTGCTCGAAGGATTGTTTCCACGACTTCTTTCAAGGTTTGTTGGGCACCGGGACATATTGAACAGGCCCCGGTGAGTCTCACCCTAACAAATCCATCTTCTGTCGTATCTAAATACTCGATGTCACCCTCATGGCTCTGAAGGATTGGACGAATTTTTTCTTCAATAATTTGTTCGATTCTATTCATTGCATTTCCCGCCCGTCTTCATCTACACTTATTTTCACGACAGAACCTTATTTCGCTGCACCTTGATCAGTAATACCAGCAATGACCTTAGCTAATTCTTTTTTCGCCTCAATATTTCCCTGACGGGCTATCATAATCCGTTGGGCCTGCGGCGATCCCGCACCATGCATAGATTCTGTCCGATAACCTACAGCTGCCGTGCCTAACGTAATGTTTTCAATCAGCCGTAAGATGCGCATCCGCCATTCTGTCGGAATCGACGCCACACCTTTAAAGTATTTTTCAACCACTTTGCCAATAACAGGATGATTCAGATCTTTTTGCGATGGCAGCGTTACCATGAGTCCACCGGCAATATCTTCTGCTAAACGCGCAATTTCATAAGGGAACCGCGTAACATTTTGCTTACATACATTGGCAAGCAGTAAATCAATGAGATACGTCCCTGAGGCTGTTTTATGTCCTTCAGCCGAACAAGCAATGCCGCAGGCATAAAGAGTTTCATTTAAGTGCTGCATTTCAATCAGTTTATCTTTAATATGCGATGCCCGAGCTGCACCATTATAATCTGCCGCAAGAGCCGCTGCTCCAATAAGCACATCCCCTACGCCGACTTTACAGCCGCCGTAACTTTGACGATGATAACCTGCAAAACGTTCCACAAGAAGACCGCTAAATTCCGTCTCCCCAGCCATAAAGACATTTTCCCACGGAATAAAGACATGATCAAAGACCATCAAGGCTTCATGACCACCAAATTTCTTATTGCCTACATCAATCGTATCGCCTTCGAGTTTGCGCGTATCGCACGACTGCCGTCCATAAATATAGAAAATACCTTTTTCATCAGCAGGAGCACAGAAGCTGACGGCATAATCCGCATCATCTTTGCCCATGGAAATGGTCGGCATCACTAAAATCCAGTGAGAATTAATAGCTCCTGTTTGATGCGCTTTTGCACCGCAAACAACAATACCGTCTTTCCGTCTTTCTACAATATGAACAAACAAATCAGGATCAGCCTGTTTGCTTGGTGCCAAATAACGATCCCCTTTCGGATCTGTCATGGCTCCGTCCACAGTCCAGTCTTCCTGTTGCATTTGACGCAAGAATTTTTCAAAATGCTTATGATACTGAGTACCCAGCTTTTCATCCATTTCAAAAGTCACACTGTCCACAGCATTAATGGCATCCATACCGACGCAACGCTGGAAACAGGCCGCAGTTTTTTGGCCTAACAAGCGCTGCATTTTTACTTTCTTCACCAAATCAGCCGGACTTTGATGCAAATGGCAAAAACGATTTACTTTTTCGCCTGTCAAATAAGAAGTAGCTGTCATCAATTCAGCATACTCTGGATCTTGCGCTAATTCATAAGTGGCCTTGACGGAATTCATAGAAGGACGAATAATAGGATGATCGACTGGATTTTCAACAAGCTCCCCTTGCAAATAAACCTTTAAATTGAGTTTTCTTAGGCTTTCCTCATACTGTTCAGGTGTTTTTAAAGTCATAAAAATTACCCCCTCATATTTTTATTAGCTTGATAAACTAACGCCTAACTCATTGCGGTCGTTTAAAAGAAATAAAAACAAATTCCTTTAAAAATTCTTCTACAGCTTGTTTATCTAAGCGCTCTCGTTCTGAATCAGACTCTATATTACTGTCTTCTGTAACAGTCGTTGTGTTTTCTTCCGGCAGCTTACCATTTGACATGATACTTCACTCCTTTTTCGCCAATCATATAGCTATTTTTTTATACCGCTAGATTATGACAAAAAACGAATAAATTCCGAAATTTTTGTCCAAATTAATATAGCGCATGAAAGATATCGCGAATTTCATTTCGACTCAATGGGACATAATTATTGACAAGCAATCGCTGTTGTCCTGAAATAACATTGTCCGTAAACGTCTCAATTTCTTCTTCCTTCATGCCATATTCACGAAGTGGCTTGCGATTTAACAGCTGCTCAAGTAGCTCAGCTAATTTGTCGTATACGCAAGAAATATCATCCACTGCCAATATTTTGCCTAAAAATTCATTTAACTCCTTAATTTTACCGTTAGGCTGCTTATGATTATAGGTTTTAAACACTTCAATAAAAAATTGATAATTGGCTTCACCATGCGGGACATGATAATTTCCGCCAAGTGGATAGGACATAGCATGGACAGCGCCAACTCCTGTATTTGCAAAAGCAACCCCCGCCCAAGTGCTCCCAAAGGCGAAATTGGACAAAATATTCAGTCGATAATCAGGCCCTCGCTCAATAATTTGTTGATAACCTTTGATAATCGTCTCAATGGCTTTCAAGCTAAACAGTTCAGTAAACGCATTGGATTTGGGAGAAACGAATGATTCGACGCCATGAATCAAGGCATCAATGGAACTGGTAACAAAAAATTTGTACGGAAGACCTCGCACAAGTTCAGGAATGAGTACAGCATGATTCGCGTAAAGTTCATCCACGGCAAGCCCCATCTTAGTATGTTTGGACTTAATTTCAGCAATAGAAACATTCGTCACTTCGCTGCCTGTTCCGCAAGTCGTTGGGACAAGAATCAATTCCCGACTTTTGATTAAAGGAATCTTTTTTTCAAATAAGTCTAGTGCATGTTTTGCATCCTTTATTGTCAAAAGCTTTGCAATGTCAATTACTGTACCGCCGCCAATGGCAATAATCCGTTTGTATTCTTTCCCTTCCATCGCCTGGATAATCGCATCAATCATCTCATCAGATGGTTCACCTACACCATATTTTTCTTGAAACAAAAAATCCGCGTCAAGATGTAATTCCTTCAAATACGGCGT
The DNA here is from genome assembly GCF_018835585.1 of Pelorhabdus rhamnosifermentans. Lineage (NCBI taxonomy): Bacteria > Bacillati > Bacillota > Negativicutes > Selenomonadales > Sporomusaceae > Pelorhabdus > Pelorhabdus rhamnosifermentans. Next base: position 121,045 of record NZ_JAHGVE010000004.1, on the reverse strand, counting down.
ATAAAGAAACTCATGAGTTAAAATAAAATCTCCTGCTCCGATATTGAAAAACTCAGCGAATTCCTGTACGTGATTAAACTGATGAATCTGAGGTCTTACCTGAAGCATCTGCATATTCAATCTCCTCCTCTTTTATAAATTAGAGCGACCAAATTTCCTCATCCGTAGGAACCTTGGCATCTTTATTGAAATAGCCAATACGCGATATATTAATTAAGTGAGTATACGTTAGATTTTCGGAAATACTGTTGTTGCCCCATGAACCGCAACCTAAGGTTGTCGTAGGGTTGAAACCATTATAAAAACTGCCTCCGGCATTCGTGGAAGAAGGCTGATTAATCGTCAGACGACTAAATGGAAGCGCTAAACCGGCCTGAATAATGTGTTCCTTATTGTTGGAATGCACGACAGCGGAATGACCCGCACCTTCATACAATAAATTAGTTTTCGCAATATCAATCGCATCTTCAAACGTCTCATAAGCAAAGGTAATCATAACGGGACACATTTTTTCCCGGCAAAGAATATCGGCACTGCCCCTGCCTTTGGCTTTTAAAATAATGACTTGGGAACCTTCCGGTACAGGTACTCCGGCAAGATTAGCAATAAACTTAACAGACTGTCCGACGATTTTTCCGTTAATAGTACCATCAATAAACATCACTTGTCTAAATTTGTCTACTATCGCTTCATCGTCAAAATAGCAAGCACCATTTTTCACAAATAATTTCATAATCTCAGCATGTTTCTCAGCCGGTGCAATAATGCATTGCTCACCTGAACAAATAATGCCATTATCAAATTTTTTACCAGCAATAATATCCTGCGCAGCCTGGTTATCATCATAATCGCGGTCCATAATAACCTGAACATTGCCAGGACCCACACCATAGGAAGGTTTTCCGCTTGAATAGGCCGATTTCACCATGCCGGCGCCACCTGTAGCCACAACAACATCAACGGATTGCATTAATTCCTGCGTCTTTTCGATACTGGGTTCTTCAATAATCTGAATGACATTTTCCGGAGCACCCAGTTTTTTCAATTCAGCATTAATGAGCTGTACCGTGTGTGTGGAGCATTTTTTTGATCTTGGATGAGGTGCAACAATAATGGCATTACGCCCTTTCACAGCAAACATGGCATTGCACATGGGCGTAACGATGGGATTCGTCGTTGGAGTAATCGCACCAATAACCCCCTTCGGCTTTGCCACATATACGAGGCCTTTCTCTGGTTCTTCTTTAATGATGCCGACAGATTTTTTCCCTTTTAAGCTATTCCAGATTGTCCGTGACTTGCCTTTGCATTTGACTACCTTGTCTTCATAAACGCCCATTCTCGTTTCATCGACCGTTTCACGAGCCAACATTTCGGCATTGTCATAAACGACTTTGCCTATGACACGAACCAATTGATCGACTTGCTCTTGTGTATAGCCCGCAAAAATTTGCTGGGCAATTTTTGCTTTGTTAATTAATTCACTTATTGAGTACTGTTTCTCCATGTTTTATTCATTCCTTCCGCTATGTAATTTTAATTAAATCAATCCTTGCTCTGTTGCCTGGGCTAATAAGGTCGACCGAAAATCAGGATGACTCACGGCAATTAAAGCCTTGGCTCGCTCCCGCAGGCATTTGCCGCGTAAATCGGCAATACCGTACTCAGTCACAATATACTGCACATCATTACGCGATGTCGTCACAGCTGCCCCCGTATCTAACTGACACACAATACGAGAAATCTTACCATGCGAGGCTGTCGAAGGCATAGCGATAATCGCTTTGCCATTACGCGAGCGACTGGCCCCGCGAGTAAAGTCAACCTGTCCTCCCACACCGCTAAATTGTTTGGTACCAATCATCTCGGCGTTCACTTGTCCCATAAGATCGACTTGCAATGCCGAATTAATCGAAACCATATTATCGATTTGACCAATGATATAGGGATCATTGACATAATCTACCCCATACATTTCCACATCAGGATTATTATCGACAAAGTCATACAACTTGCGTGTTCCCATTAAAAAAGTGGCAACAAATTTTCCTGGGTGCAGCGTTTTCTTGCGGTTTGTCATCACACCGGCCTCGGCCAATTCAACAACACCATCAGAAAACATTTCCGAATGCAAACCCAAATCTTCTTTATCTTTTAAAAACAGCAGCACAGCATCAGGAATAGCGCCAATTCCTAATTGCAATGTTGCTCCGTTCTCAACCAAACTGGCAACATTTTTACCGATTGCTTTTTCAACATCATGAATCGGAGGCGGCTGAAGTTCCACTATAGCCTCATCTTTTTCCACAAAACAATCAATCTCACTGACATGAATTCTGTCTCCACCTGTCCACGGTAAGAACCGATTGACTTGTGCGATCACAAGTTTAGCACTTTCTGCCGCAGCTTTTGTATAATCGTCTGATACACCAAAACTGCAAAACCCATGCTCATCCGGTGGCGTTACTTGCATAAGCACAACATCGACAGATAATAGGCCATTTCGAAACAGGCGGGGAACTTCTGAAAAGAAGCAAGGTGTAAAATCGCCCCGCTTTTCTGCCACAGCCTTACGTGTCGTTGCCCCCACAAACAGCGCATTGTGGCGAAAACTTTTTTCCATACCAGGCTGAGCATACTTGGCTGATCCCATTGCAACCATATGAACAATTTCCACATTTTCCAATTCCGGTGCCCGCTCAACTAAAGCTTCGACTAAAGTAGGCGGTTCGCCACAGGCATGACCAATTACCACTCGATCACCAGACTTAACATGTTGCACCGCTTGCTGAGCTGACATGCATCTACTCTGATAACTAGGTCTCCAATCATTCAAAATAAATCCTCTCCTTTTTGTAATTTGTTGTTCGTTAAACAAAATTTCTGATTCTATAGATCCCTAAGCTAGACAATGAGGGTTATTAACGTGAAAGGGTTAAACCTTCCATATCCCCCTCATTATCGCTCTCGGGTAAAAAGAGAAATATTATAAAAAAAACATCTTCTGGCCTTCAAACCAGGAGATGTTTTTAATATCTAAAAACATCTATCCCAGTATCAATAATACTGGGATAGAATAAGTACAATAAAAAGCTATTGTACAAATCTCCTCCCCATCTCTCGCAGGTCAAACGGCGACTGTTAAATAGGCAGTTCTCCTGGCTCTGGATCATCGCTTCCTCAAACCTTCCCAAGACAATTCGTCTCAGTGGCATTTCTTGAGTTTGCTTCCCATTACAGTGGCGGGACCGCGCCGGTATTTCACCGGACTTCCCTATTAAGCCCCTCAGGGCACCTATTTCCATCGTTATGAAATTTTTATTAGACAAAATTTTTAATTACATAAAATTCCTAAGCTAGACAATGAAGGTATCAACATGAAAGGGTAAAGCCTTCCACATCCCCCTCATTATCGCTCTCGGATAAAGAGAAAAACATTATAAAAAAAACATCTTCCGGCTATCCAGGAGATGTTTTTAATAACTAAAAACATAAATCCCAGTATCAACGATACTGGGATAAAATAAGTACAATAAAAAAGCTATCGTACCAATCTCCTCCCCATCTCTCGCAGGTCAAACGGCGACTGTTAAATAGGCAGTTCTCCTGGCTCTGGATCATCGCTTCCTCAAACCTTCCCAAGACAATTCGTCTCAGTGGCATTTTTTGAGTTTGCTTCCCATTACAGTGGCGGGACCGCGCCGGTATTTTACCGGACTTCCCTATTAAGCCCCTAAGGGCACCTATTTCCATCGTTATGAAATTTTTATTAAATTAATAAATTTTCTTGTTATTATTCTAACACAGATAAATTTATCCGTCAAAAGAATTTAACCATGAGAATCATGTTTCATTTCAGTTTGGCATATGACGCACTTACTAATACATATACTCCTTTATCTGTAGTTATTTTCCATTGAGGAGGCTACTCATGCATAAATTAACTCCTGCAAGTTCTTGGCAACTACTCTTTTCTTATTGGTACTCGAAAGAAGCCCTCTTAGCATGGGGATTATTGTTAGTAACGATTCTGCTTATTCTTGGCATAGTAACCATTTATTTTTATCCGAACATAGCAATTCCCAATGAAGTTACAAGCAAAGGATGCGGCGGCACTTGCACTTCCCATCCGAACGCCTGGCTAAAAGCGGTGTATTAATGTATGCCCACATAACATCACCTTACCACGCAGCGACCGAACCCTTGAGTTAACCCAGCTTGCTGCCGCACTAAAAAATAATCAATAAAAATCCCGCGATACATCTTCTGGGCTAAAATCATTATTTTTGGCTTTCTAATTTTTTAAGTATATCTTGTAGTGCGGTAGTTAAACCAGCTGATAATTCAGACACAACCGTTGTTTCGATATCGGTTAACAGCATCACCTCAATGGGTCTCGAATTTTGGTCACAAAAAAGCTGGACAAGGTTTTTTCTTCCGACTCCAAATGAGCAATAATCTTGTTTACTGCTGCCGGCGCAGCGGCTTTGACAATCGTGTCTATTTGTGTGAGTAGAAGAGCTACTACGGAATTAAGCGTAAAATTTATCGTCAATGCAATGGCACCTATTTCCATCTATATGAAATTTTAAATTTATTACTTATGATTTTTAAATAGCATATATTAAAGAACAAGTCAAATAAATCTGATAATATTTTGTGATAATATTTTCGTCTAAAAACACTTTCAGGCAAGATAAATTTCTGATCAACGAAACAAATAAGTTCAATAAATTTTTTTATATAATAAAGGACCTGGCAGTATCAATCATGTCACTGTCAGGTCCTCCTATTTTAGAAACACTTCGCTTCATCATACTATATTCCCCTGTCTTAAAATATGCAAGGCCTGCTGAATCAAGTCTTCACTTACTTCAAAAACAGGCACAACGCATTGAATGTACGGACACTCTGCTCGAAAAAATTTTTTCACGACTTCTTTCAAGGTTTAAGGAATCGTTTTTTCAAATAAGTCTAGTGCATGTTTAACATCCTTTATTATCAATAGCTTTGCAATATCAATTACTGTACCGTCGCCAATGGCAATAATTCGTTTGCATTCTTTCTCTTCCATCGCCTGAATAATAGCATCAATCATCTCATCAGACGGTTCACCTACACCTTATTTTTCTTGAAACAAAAAATCTACATTAAAATGCAATTCCTGCAAATATGGCGTGTACAAAAACTCATGAGTTAAAATTAAATCTCCTGCTCCGCTTTTGAAGAACTCGGCAAATTCCTGTACGTGATTACTGATGAATCTGAGGTCTTACCTGAAGCCTCTGCATCATCAAGCTCCTCCTCTGTTATGAATAGAGCGACCAAATTTCGTCATCCGTAGGAACCTTGGCATCTTTATTGAAATAGCCAATACGCGATATGTTAATTAAGTGAGTGTAAGTCAGGTTTTCTGAAATACTGTTATTGCCCCATGAACCGCAGCCTAAAGTTGTACTAGGATTGAACCCATTATAAAAACTACCTCCGGTATTAGTAGCAGAAGACTGATTAATCGTCAGACGACTAAATGGAAGCGCCAAACCGGCCTGAATAATGTGTTCCTTATTGTTGGAATGCACGACAGCTGTATGACCAGCACCTTCATACACTAAATTTGTTTTCGCAATATCAAGAGCATCTTCAAATTTCTCATACGCAAAGGTAACCATAACAGGACACATTTTTTCCCGGCAAAGAATATCGGCACTGCCCTTGCCTTTGGCTTTTAAAATAATGACTTTGGCCCCTTCAGGTACAGGTACTCCCGCGAGATTGGCAATAAATTGAACAGACTGTCCGACAATTTTTTTGTTAATGCTTCCATCTATAAACATGGCTTGTCTAAATTTATCCACTATCGCTTCATCGTCAAAATAGCAAGCACCATTTTTCACAAACAATCTCATAATCTCAGCATGTTTTTCAGCCGGTGCAATAATACATTGCTCACATGTACAAAGGATGCCATTATCAAATTTTCTACCAGCAATAATATCCTTCACAGCCTGGTTATCATCATAATCTCGGTCCATAATAACCTGAACATTACCAGGACCCACACCATAAGAAGGTTTTCCGCTTGAATAGGCCGATTTCACCATGCCAGTACCGCCTGTAGCCACAACGACATCGACGGATTGCATTAATTCCTGCGTCTTTTCGATACTCGGTTCTTCAATAATCTGAATCAAATTTTCTGGAGCACCCAATTTTTTCAATTCAACATTGATGAGTTGTATCATGTGAGTGGAGCATTTTTTCGATCTTGGATGAGGTGCAACAATAATCGTATCACGCCCTTTAACAGCAAACATGGCATTGCACATGGACGTAACAATTGGATTCGTCGTCGGAGTAATCGCACCAATAACACCCTTCGGTTTTGCCACATATACAAGGCCTTTTTCTGGTTCTTCTTTAATGATACCAACAGATTTTTTCCCTTTCAAACTATTCCAGACTGTTCGTGAATTGCCTTTACATTTGTCTATCTTGTCTTTATAAACGCCCATTCTCGTTTCATCTACCGTTTCACGGGCTAACATCTCGGCATTGTCATAAACGACTTTGCCTATGACACGAACCAATTGATCGACTTGTACTTGTGTGTAACCCGCCAGAATTTGTTGAGCAATTTTTGATTTGTTAATTATTTCACTTACTGAGTACTGTTTATCCATGTTTTTCTTATTCCTCCCACTATCTAATTTTGTCTTAAATCAAGTCTTGCTCTGTTGCCTGGGCTAATAAGGATGACCGAAAATCAGGATGACTCACGGCAATTAAAGCCTTGGCTCGCTCTCGCAGGCATTTGCCTCGTAAATCGGCAATACCAGTCACAATATACTGCACCTCATTACGGGATGTCGTCACAGCTACCCTTGTATCATGCATCTACTCTGATAACTAGCTAGGTCTCCAACCATTCAAAATAAATCCTCTCCTTTTTGTTATTTGCTTACCATTAAACAAAATTCTTGATTATATAGATCCCTAAGCTAGACAATGAAAGTATCAACGTGAAAGGGTAAGAGCTTCCATATCTTCCTCATTATCGCTCAGGTAAAGAAAAAATATTATAAAAAAAACATCTTCCGGCCATCAAACCAGGAGATGTTTTTAATATCTAAAAAATATAAATCCCAGTATCAACGATACTGGGATAAAATCAATACAATAAAAAAGCTATCGTACAAATCTCCTCCCCATCTCTCGCAGGTCAAACGGTGACTGTTAAATAGGCAGTTCTCTTGGCTCTGGATCATCACGACTCAAACCTGCCAAGAATTTAGCGTCTTAGTGACATTTCTGAGTTTGCTTCCCATTACAGTGGCGGGACCGCGCCGATATTTCACCGGACTTCCCTATTAAGCCCCTAAGGGCACCTATTCATCTATGAAATTTTATCAAATTAATATTTATTACCATTTATTGTAACACAAATAAATCTATCCGTCAAAAAAATTTAACCATGAAAGCAGTTGTGTCGTAACAGGAAAGCCTTGGGAACTAGGTGGTTCACTGGGAAGAACATAAGCGACTGGACGAGGCGTGATGTTATCGGCATTGAGTACATTAGAAAAGCTAGGATTAAAAACACAAGACATGACGGTTGCCGTACAAGGTTTTGGCAATGTTGGCAGTATGGGAGCCAAGTTACTGCAAGAGCAAGGATTTAAAATTGTTGCTCTTGGTGATGCTTTTGTCTCCTTATATAAAAAAGATGGAATTAATGTCAAAGCCGCCATCGAATATGCGAATAACAATAAAAAATCACTCCGAGGCTACACCGAAGAAGACCTGCAAAGCATATCCAATAAAGATTTACTGGCTCTTAATGTGGACATTTTATTTTTAGCAGCCTTAGAAAATCAGTTAAGAAAAAATAATGCCAATAATGTCCGTGCTAAAATTGTCGTCGAGGGTGCCAACGGTCCAACGAGCAAAGATGCCGATAAGATTCTAGAAAATAAAGGAATCATTATCGTTCCGGATATTTTAGCCAATGCCGGCGGCGTCGTTGTCTCTTATTTTGAATGGGTTCAAAACGGACAATCTTTTATGTGGGACGAACAATATGTAACTACCACGCTGAAAAGAATTATGAAAAAAGCCTTTACAGATGTATGGAATGTTCATATTGAAAAGAAAGTTCCCTTAAGAATGGCGGCTTATATGGTAGCACTCAATCGGATTGTTCAAGCAAAAAAACTTCGTTGTATTTTCCACTAATAGAACACACCCATTTTATAGAATAAAACACGGTATAAAGAGGAGTGAATTCACTCCCCTTTATTTTTTTATCTACAACATAGAAATAAAATTTTTAGCAGCAGAAGAAATGGTATGATTTTTTTTCCAAATAACCGCACTCGTAACAGCAACACCAGGATTAATAATTTCTTTAAAATCCAATGAGAATTTGGCCAAAAGATTTTTAGTCGAACTCGGTATTAAAGCAATCCCAATTCCTGCATTTGCCCAAAATAGCAATGGCATAATATCATCACTAAGACAGAAGATATAAGGATCAAAACCAGCCTGTTGACAATACTCTCGAATCATAGGTTCATCGCGTCGAAGCATCATCAATGGCCGATCACTCAGTTCTTTTAAACAAATCGTCTTTGAATCATTACTGCCTATTTCCAGTGCAGCAGCCACCAATGTTTGATCAGGTAAAGCAACATAATCATATCGACTCACGTCATGGGGAAACCGCACGATACCCAATTCGATAATATTCAAATTTAGTAATTCTAACAATTTCTTTGTCTCACGATGCCATAACTGAAAGGTAATACTAGGAAAATCGAGATGAAATTTTTGGATTTTATTAAGTAAATAAGATTCCGCTGTAGAAATTGTACCTATCTTTAAATGGCCTTTCACCCCCTCTTTCACTTCTTGTAATTCATTCATTGTTAATTTGACTAATTCCACCATTTGTTCTGCTCGATCACGCAAGGCCTTACCTGCCTCTGTTAGTCGAATATTTCTGTTACCTCTTTCAAGTAATTGAATCCCCAGTTCTCTTTCCAGTAATTGAATTTGTTGACTGAGGGGAGGTTGCGTAATATGAAGCCTTTGAGCAGCCTTCGTAATTTGGCCTTCTTCAGCAACAACCAGAAAATATTTCAATTGTCTAATGTCCATGTCAAACCACCTGATCCATTCTCTGCTATATGATAGGCGAATATCAAATAGTCAAAATAAATATTTTTAATATCGTTTCAGTATTGCTATAATCACTGTTGAAAGATGTCGACATCTTCAAAAAATCTTTTCACCTAAGGAGTGCTTATTCATGAATGTGCCACAAAATAATATTTTAAAAAAACAACCGATTGAAAAACATTTAGAAAAGCCATTAAAAAAGCCTGCACAATCTGTAAAACAAAATAAAATTGAATTTCCCCCTGTTAACTATCCCCCTGTATTAACCAATCGTTGGGGAGACACGGATATGATGGTTGAATGATGTCCAAAGCCTCTATTTATATTGTTGCTTCGGCAATCATATTTAGCACCATGGAAATTGCAGGCAAACTCCTTGCAACAGATATCAATCCCTTACAATTAACTTTCTTACGATTTTTTATTGGAGCACTCGTATTACTTCCTTCAACAATTCAAATTATGATTCATAAGCAGATTAAACTAACCAGAACAGACTTAGGTTATTTTTTTCTAACCGGATTTCTCGGCATTGTGATTAGCATGTCTTTTTTTCAACTGGCCCTCATCTTTACCCCGGCCTCCACTGTAGCAGTTATCTTTAGTACCAACCCCATATTCATGATTCCATTAGCTTATTTTCTTTTAAAAGAAAAGCCCACCAAAAATACGATCATCTCTTTGATATTCAGTATCATCGGCCTCGCTTGTATCTTAAATCCCTTCAGTATCAGTACAGATTACAAAGGGATTCTATTATCCATCTTATCGGCAATAACATTTTCGCTCTATTGTGTAATAGGGAAAATGAAATTTGCCAAGTATGGCAGTCTTGTTATGAATTGTCTCACCTTTTTAGCAGGCGATCTGATCTTATTTCTATTGATCTATCTGTCCAATCTTTCACCTTGGATTCGCATGAATGAAAATACCCCATTTGAATTTTTAGCTCATATTTCCTTCTGGAAGGGCATAACTTATAGCAATCTTGCTGTTCTGCTGTATTTAGGAGTGATTGTAACCGGATTTGGATATCTGCTTTATTTTCTCGCTATTGATGTAACCTCTGCCACAACAGCCTCCATTATATTTTTTATTAAACCAGCACTCGCACCTTTGCTCGCCTTAATCATCTTAAAGGAAAATATCGCCTTTCACACAGGTATCGGCATATTACTCATACTCATTAGTTCCTATAGTACTTTGCAATCTATTATACGCCCCACCAATCATTCAACTGTATCCACAATGAAAATATCACATCAACATTAAACAATGCAAAAAAAACCGACTTATTTGATAAAAAACCATCTCTTGGAAAAAAAACTTATTATAGCTTTCGGAAGGGAATGAGTATCATGACGAATGGATATTTTTGTGGTGAATATGATGAATTCACACGTAACGAAGATGGAAAAAAGGATAATAAGATAACGTTTGATGATAAACTGGTCTTTGGTGTTTATGTATTATTTTTATTTGTATTTTTAGCTATATTATGGTGCCGCTGAAAGAATTTTAAATATAGAAAACATCTCTTGACTGATATATCAAGAGATGTTTTTTATATCTAAAATATAAATCTCGGCGGGACTGCGCCGGTATTTCACCGGACTTTCCTATTAAGCTCTTAAGGGCACCTATTTCCATCTATATGAAATTCTATTGGATTCATACATTTTCTTGCTATTTATTGTAACATAAGTAAATTGATCCGTCAAAAGTAAATGGCAACAGCCACGGATACGTTCATCAATCTCTTGCTGCATACAATAAGCAATACTCTGTGCCACTCTTTCCATATAGCTGATTCTTATAAACTTACATCTGCTTCAAAAGAGCCGTGAGTTCCTCACGGTTCAACTGATACTTCTCCCCACAAAAATGACAAACTAGTTCAGCTTCACCGATTTCAATCAGTTCATTAAGCTCTTTCGTGCCTGTACTAATCAAGGCTTTTTCTACCCTATCGCGTGAACAGGTGCACTGAAACGCAAGCGGCTGCTCAGCGTGATAGCGAATTTCAAGTCCCTGACAAGCCGCCTCAATCAAACTTTTGGCTGACTGACTTTCTTGAATCAGCGTCGTCACAGCCGATAGTTTTGTAAGATTGGATTCAACTACAGCCAAATCAGACGGATCCGCATCAGGCAAGGCTTGTAAAATAAATCCACCGGCAGCGCTTACGGAAAGATCCGGTTCAACAAGTACGCCCAATCCGACACTCGATGGAGTTTGCTCCGACGTATATAAATATTGCGTAATGTCTTCAGCAATTTCGCCCGAAACAAGCGCTGAGCTGCCAGTAAAGGGCTGTTTCAGCTTGGTGAAACGCGTCACAAATACATTGCCTTGTCCTACAGCCTTGCTTACATCAAGCTTGCCAGCTGCATTAAGCGGTAAATCAAGATGCGGTTCACCTACCATACCACGCACGGTTCCCTGTGCAGTCGTATCAGCAATAATTTCACCTAGCGGCCCATCGCCAACAATCCGAACCGTTAATAATTCTGCTGTTTTTAAATTTGCCGCTAACAACAACGCCGCCGTCATTGTCCGTCCTAATGCGGCACTTGCAACAGGATAGCAGTCATGGCGCCGCCTAGCTTCCTCAACAAGTTTCGTAGTCACAGCCGCATAAATGCGGATACCGTTGCCTGCTGTGGCAGTAATGAGATGGTCAGACGGGTCAGCCATAGATTTCCTCCTTAAGAACTTCGCCATTGTCAATCGCAATGAGCTGAATTTTGTGATCAACTAAGAAAGCCATGGTTCCCCTGTTATCTGGACGCTTAGACATGGCAGGCGACCCAGGATTTAAGAGAATTACACCTTCCGTCTTTTTCAGCACAGGCACATGCGTATGACCGCTAATAAATAAATTGGCATGATAGCGTTTGGCGAGCTTCACCTTTTCCTCATCAGACAATGTATGACCATGCTGAACAACAATCTGAAAGTCTCCCTGCTGCAAAAAAATCAGCGGCGCATAAAGAGGCCAGTCTAGCACCATACTATCTACCTCTGCATCACAATTCCCTTGTACAGCATAAAAAGGCACTGGAAGCTTATTCAACGCGGCACTTAATACTTTGGGCTGATACTCAGCAGGAATGTCATTCCGCGGCCCATGATAAAGCACATCACCAGCATGAATAATACTATCAATATTTTTCATATGCTCTCGATACATGATTTCCCACGTCTGAGCACAGCCGTGCGTATCACTGACAACGGCTATTTTCATAAAAATCACCCTTTATTTCCCTGGTAATATTTGTATTTTTAATCTATGTTTTTCAATAGATTAGCCATCTCAATAGCTGACATTGCAGCGTCAAATCCTTTATTTCCTGCTTTTGTGCCACCGCGTTCAATAGCCTGTTCAATGTTTTCTGTTGTCAGCACACCAAAAATCGTCGGTACGCCTGTTTCAAGACCCACATGAGCGATGCCTTTGGAAACTTCACTGCAAACATAATCATAATGCGAAGTGCTGCCACGAATGACTGTTCCTAAACAAATAACGGCATCATACTTTCCGCTTTTTGCTAATTTCTGTGCAATAATAGGAATTTCAAAAGCACCGGGTACCCAAATAGTATCAATATCTTCTTCTGCCGCGTCGTGCCGAAGCAATCCATCCATCGCTCCAGTTAACAGCTTTCCTGTAATAAACTCATTGAACCGTGCAACAATGACGGCAAAACGCAATCCTTTGGCAGTTAATTTTCCCTCATAAACATGTGACATTTTATTTTACCTCCTCATATTGTTTCAGTAAATGGCCGAGTTTGGCTTTTTTCACCGATAAATACCGATTATTAAATTTGTTTGCCCGAATTTCCAGTGGTACGCGTTGACTGATTTTGAGTCCATAGCCTTCCAGTCCCGCCCGTTTCCGCGGATTATTTGTTAATAGACGAATGCTTGTTAATCCAAGGTCAGCCAAAATTTGGGCTCCAATGCCATATTCGCGAAGATCCGCGGCAAAACCAAGTAATTCATTGGCTTCGACTGTGTCTTTTCCGCCATCTTGCAAAGCATAGGCACGAATTTTATTTGCTAAACCAATGCCACGACCTTCTTGACGCATATACAGTACAACGCCCTCTCCTTCAGCTTCAATGCGCTTCATAGCCGTAATAAGCTGATCACCACAATCGCAGCGCAGCGATCCAAATACATCGCCTGTGAGACATTCAGAGTGGACACGGACAAGTACATCCTTCTTGCCTGCTACATCCCCTTTAACGAGTGCAACATGACACAAATTATCCAAATCGTTTTCATAAGCCACTAAATGGAACTGACCATATTTTGTTGGCATATTCGCTTCCGCCGCCTTGTGAATGACCCGCTCATGACTCTTGCGATATTTGATAAGATCAGCCACAGTAATGAGTTTTAAATTGTGCTGCTTCACGAATTCCTTCAGTTCCGGAACGCGTGCCATGGAACCATTACTGCTCATAATTTCGCAAATAACTCCCGCAGGATAGAGTCCTGCCAGTCGGGCTAAATCAACAGCAGCCTCTGTATGCCCGGTTCGACGTAAAACGCCACCTTCACGATAACGCAGCGGAAAAACATGACCGGGCCGACGTAAATCTGTTGGTTTAGTCTCCGTCTTGAGAACAGCTTGAATCGTATCACAACGCTCAAAAGCCGAGATTCCTGTCGTTGTCGTCTTAGCATCAATAGAAACAGTAAAAGCTGTTTCATGATTGTCTGTATTATTTTCTACCATCGGGCAAATGCCCAGTTCATCCAGACGACTGCCAACAACAGGCATGCAAATTAATCCCTTACCATAAGTTGCCATGAAATTTATCGCTTCTGGCGTTGCTTTTTCAGCAGCCATGAGCAAATCACCCTCATTTTCACGATCCTCATCATCCACAACAACAACCATCTTGCCTTGTTTAATATCTTCAATGGCTTCTTCAATTGTACTAAACATAGCTAAACCTCCTAGTATTTTATTATAAAAAACCATGTTCACCTAAAAATCCGGCTGAAATGCCAGAAGGAGAAACAGGCTGACCTTCCTGATTCGCTGAACAATGCAGCAGTTTTTCTATATAGCGTCCCAAGATATCTGTTTCTAAATTCACGAAACTTCCCCGCTTTTTTTCAGCAAGAGCTGTGACAGCATAAGTATGAGGAATCAAGGAAACACAAAAGGCTTTTTCTGTACAAGAAACAACAGTCAAACTAATTCCATCAATGGCTATAGAGCCTTTTCTCACAATATATTTCATGACATCAGGCGTGCTTTCAATGGTCAGCAGCACTGCAATATCGTCTTTTGAAATTCCCGTAATCTTGCCAATACCATCAACATGGCCACTGACAATATGACCACCTAATCTGTCACCGATGCGCAACGTCCGCTCTAAATTTACGGCGGCACCTGTCTGTAATTCTTTGAGTCCCGTCTGCTTGACTGTTTCTGGCATGACATCGGCAACAAAAAAGCTATCACCCTGATCTACTACAGTCAGACAAGCGCCGTTTACAGCAATACTGTCACCGATTTTGACATCATCAAGTATCTTTTTTGCTTCGACTGTCAAGCGTACCGAGCGAGCTGTAGCTGTTATTTTTTTTATTCTACCACATTCTTCCACAAGTCCGGTAAACATCACGCGCCTCCCTGCTTTTTATGTAACCGCTCACCATGAGATCACTACCAAACTGAGTTATACTGACTTCTTCCAATTCATAGGCAGCAGCGATGTCCGCTACTCCCGGGCCAGCAACAGGCGAAGGTGCATTTGTTCCGCCGAAAATTTTCGGAGCAATAAACCATTCCACTTTATCCACAAGGTTTTCGGCCAAAACAGAGCTATTCACGCCAGCGCCTCCCTCAACCAAGATACTTGTCAAGGGCCGCTTGGCCAGCTCAAAAAATAACGGACGCAAATCAATGCCGCCGACTCCAGACGAAACAAGCATGACTTCGACACCACATTCCTTAAGAGCCTCAATTCTTTCTTGCGGTGCCGCCTCAGTTACAGCAATAATGGTTGGCGCCTGTTTATTCACGACGACTTGGCTTGTCAGTGGCGTACGTGCTAAACTATCCACAATGATTCGTGTAGGCTGGCACCCTTCTCGATCAGGTAAGCGCGTCGTAAGCAGCGGATCATCGGCAAGCACCGTTCCAATACCAACTAAAATGCCGTCATATTGATTGCGCAACAGATGGACACGCTGCCGGGCTTCATCTCCTGTAATCCATTTTGATTTTTTCGTTGCTGTAGCAATTTTTCCATCTAGTGTCATGGCTGCCTTTAATAATACAAAAGGCATATGAGATGTAACCCATTTCACAAATGCTTCATTAAGACGCACAGCCTCAAGGCAGCAAACACCATCAATTACTTCGATTCCCTGCTCACGAAGACGGCGCAGGCCTTGACCTGCTACAAGGGGATTGGGATCAGTAATGGCAACAACAACTTTCGCAATCCCAGCTGAAATAATGGCTTCTGTGCAAGGACCCGTACGCCCTGAATGACAACAAGGCTCAAGTGTTACATAAAGCGTTGCTCCCTTGGCCTCGTCGCCAGCCTCACGGAGAGCATGAATCTCAGCATGCGGCGTTCCAGCCATATGATGGTAACCTTGTCCAATCACTTGATCCTCTTTAACAATGACCGCCCCAACAAGCGGATTGGGTGTTGTACAACCTGCAGCCAATCGTGCTAATTGAAGAGCCTGCTTCATATAGTGCTCATGAATTTTGATTTGATTTTGCATAAAATCACCACCACTCTTCTAAAACATTACGCAAAATGCGCATATAAAAAGCTGTTTTCAAGCCTTGTAAGAAAATCTTACAATGGGGCTTAAAAACAGCTCAAATAACAAGCAATACTTGTGCGCCTTTTTTCATCCAGACTTTACTGTCGGCTCCGGAACTACACCGGATCAACCATTACGGCTCGCGGGCTTTACCGCCGGTCAGGAATTGAAAGAACTTCTTTCTCACCTGGCCCCAAAGGCTATATTATTATATTTTATCGAGGTCATATCCTCAACTTACATATAGTTTACCACAACCAATCAGCCTTAGCAACCCTTAAGAAGCTGAACAGTCTCCTTCATGTCCTGAGCAGAATAAATAGCAGATCCTGCCACAAGAATAGTTGCACCTGCTTGAATAGCTTCCACCGCATTTTGAGTCGTAATACCACCATCTACTTCAATATTCGTACTAAGCTTTTGTTCATTAAGCATAGCTCGCAAGCGCTTAATTTTATGTAAAGTAGAGGGAATAAAAGATTGACCACCGAAACCTGGATTGACAGTCATAATAAGAATCATATCAATATCCTCTAGGACTTCCTCAATTAAGGTCAGAGGTGTAGCCGGATTCAAAGAAACCCCCGCTTTCATACCCAAACCATGAATTTCCTGTAAGGCTTTGTGCAAATGATGCGTTGTTTCGGCGTGAACCGTAAGAATATCGGCACCTGCCTTGGCAAAAGGCGTAATAAACTCCTCGGGATTGGTAATCATGAGGTGCACATCAAAGGGTAACTTTGTTACTTTACGGATGGCAGCAACAACAGGTGGACCAAAGGTGAGATTAGGCACAAAATGACCATCCATCACATCAATATGGATAAGATCGGCACCCGCCTCTTCGACTCGTTTTATTTCGTCAGCCAGGCAAGAAAAATCGGCTGATAAAATGGATGGAGCAATTTTAATTGTATTCATGATCTATACCCCTTTTTATTTGCTTGTATCTCATGAAGAATGGCTAAGTAATTTTCATAACGGCTTGAACAAATTTCATCTTGTAATACAGCTTTCTTCACCCCGCACTGAGGCTCACGGTCATGCAGGCAGGAACTAAATTTACAAGGAGCTTGAAGCTCATGGAATTCAGGAAAGCAATCTCGCACTTCTTGTTCTGCCATATCAATAAACTCCGTAAAAGAAAAACCCGGTGTATCAACAACAAAGCCATTCCCGATCAAGGATAAAAGTTCGGCATGACGGGTTGTATGCTTGCCGCGGCCAATTTTTTCACTTAAATCGCCTGTTTTAAGTAACAGCCCTGGTTCAATTGCATTTAATAGAGTTGATTTACCCACACCACTCGGTCCGGCAAACACGGAAATATGATCATGAAGTAACCGACGCAAGTCCTCAATACCCTCATGCTGTTTGGCAGCAACAATGAGCACAGGATAACCGATAGCGCGATACATATCGGCTACTTGTTCAATTTCCTGCCGATTCGCAAGATCAACCTTGTTAAAACACAGCACAGAATGAAGCTGAGAAGCCTCAGCAAGAACAAGAAAGCGATCCACAATTTGCAAACTAAAATCAGGATGACGACAGGCAAAGGTAAGAACCACTTGATCGACATTGGCCACCATGGGACGCTTTAACATGCTCACACGTGGCAAAATGGCTTCAATCGATCCTTTTTGTCCGCTGCTTACGGTGTACTCCACTTGGTCACCAACAAGCAAGGTAAACCTTGCTTGTTTTAACCGTCCTCTCACTGTGCAAAGAACAATTTTGGATTCCTTGTCTGTTTGTACAGCGTAATAGCTATTGTATGCCTTTACGACGATTCCTTTTAACAGCATAGCCGAATTCCTGCCAATTCCCATCACTCCTATAATGTTTGCTCTTGCAAAAGCCCGCCGTTAATATAGATTTGGACACGCACAGAGCCACTGCCTTCCACTTGCTTTTCAATCTTATCGCCTGGCTTATGTACGTTCTCATAAACAACACGGCGACCATTAGAATCAGTTACAACAATTTGGACTGCTTGACGAACAGGCCCATCTGGCACAGTAATGGAGACAGTCGCCCGTTTGGCAGAACTGCCTGCTTTAGCCACAGTAAAGTCAACTGCTCCACCTTCAACAAGTTCCGAATTGGGTGCTGGACGTTGGTCAATAATGGTGCCTGGAGGATATTTATCGCTAGCGACCTCAGTCACATTCCCTACTTTCAATTTCAAATTATCTAATTGTGCCGAAACAGCACTCAAAACTGTTCCCCTAAAATCGGGTAACATCTGCTTCTTCACTGCCGCCTTATTTACCACAATATCCACTGCCGTCCCCTTGCTTACTTGAGCAGGTGGACGAGGATACTGACTTAAAACAGAATCAGGCGGTGCATCACTAGACGATTGCTCGTCAACCTTGCCTAATACAAGACCGGCATTTTTTAGCGCAATTTCGGCATCGCGGCGGCTTAATCCCCGTAAATCAGGCACAGATGTCACTTCACCCCCACGGCTGACAATCAAATTAATTGTCCGTTGTTCCTTTACAACACTACCTGCTTCAGGGGTTTGCGAAATAACCTGTCCAGCAGCCACTTTATCATTAAATACTTCCGAGACGGAAACTCTGAGATTATGGCTTGTCAAAATATTTTTGGCCTGCTCCACGGATTTTCCTGTTACGTCAGGCACAGCCACTTCAGCTCCACTCCAAAATTTACCAAATGCTAAAAAGGCACCACCAGCAAATCCTAGTAATAAAAAGAATACAATTGCAATGGCCCAGGCTTTTTTCCGACGCTTATTGGCAAGTTCCATTGCGTTCGGTTGCAACGCTGTTGTTCGGTCATGTCCACTGTCACGTAAGGCTTCATTCATACCTGTTAAGAGCTGTGTCGGATATTCTTCACGAGAAATACGCCGCGTGCTGTCATCACGCAAATAACCTTGTGCCAAATGGAGATCATTAATCATTTCACTAATATTAGAGAATCTGTCTTCAGGCTGTTTCGCCATCGCTTTTAAAACAATCGCCTCGACTAACGGCGGAATTTCTGAATTAATCTGGCAAGGAGGAACAGGTTCCTCTTGAATATGTTTAATAGCAATACTAATGGGTGAATCGCCTTCAAAAGGCACCTTTCCTGTCAGCATTTCATAGAGAACAACACCCAACGAATAAATATCTGATTGCGCACTAACAGGAGCTCCCTTGGCCTGCTCTGGGGAGAAATAATGTACAGAACCAATAATCGTACCCGTATGAACCATCGTAGCCGACGTAACAGCACGAGCAATACCAAAGTCCGTTACCTTAATACGTCCCGATGTTGTTACCATAATATTATGCGGTTTAATATCACAGTGAACTAAGTGATTTTGATGGGCATGTTCGAGGGCCTGCGCAATTTCATCGGCAATATGGACGGCATTTTCAACAGACAAAACACCATCACGATCAATTTTATCTTTCAGTGTCTCACCTGATATGTATTCCATGACAATGTAATAAATTTCTTCATCTATCCCAACATCATAAACATTTACAATGTTTGGATGAGATAATTTTGCTGCTGCTTGGGCCTCCCGGCGAAATCTTGTTACAAATTCCTCATTGGTCGTGAACTGCGAACGAAGTATTTTTACAGCCACAAAGCGATCTAATAACTCATCATGAGCCCGATACACTTCAGCCATTCCACCACCACCTACTAATTCCAGCAAGGTGTAACGGTGATCAAGAGTACGGTTTATCAGCAAAATCATTCACCTCCTTAATGTAGTACTGCTGAAAAAACTTGCCTAGCTATTGGGGCCGCGATTGTGCCGCCAAAACCACCATTTTCAACAATTACGGCAACTGCAACAACCGGATGTTCTGCAGGTGCAAAACCAATAAACCAAGCATGATCCTCACCATGAGGATTTTCAGCTGTTCCTGTTTTACCAGCCACAGAAATGCCTGATATGCCAGCGCCACGGCCAGTTCCCTGGTCAACGTCAGAAACCATCATCTGCTTGACAAGGAAAGCAATTTCAGGTGTTGTCGCAGTCAGCCACTCATGCGGCGAATACTGTTTGACGATACTCCCCTGTGCATCAACAATTTTATTCATCAAATAAGGTTCCATCATTTTACCCTGATTGGCAATAGCGGCAGCAAGCATAGCCATGCGAAGCGGTGTTACAAGCAAACTAGCCTGACCGATACCACTTTGCGCTAAATCACCGTCACTTAACTGCGGAAAATCAGGAAGGCGAGACATAGATTCCGAAATAGAAGGATCTAAGGATTTTTGAAAGCCAAAACGGTCATAGGCTTTGGCCAGTCGTGCACGGCCTAACTCTAAAGCAATTTTGCCAAAAACAACGTTGGATGATACAGCAAAAGCTTGTTGTAATGTAAGATTTCCATAAGCTTTATCATTAATTTCATGAAGTACATAATCAGGCGGAATCTTTAGCATACCCTTTGATTGATAGGTTTTGTTGATCGTGGCGACATTTTCAAATAGAGCCGCTTCGGCTGTTAATACCTTCATCGTCGAACCCGGTGGATAAAGTCCCTGTACAGCACGATTCAGCAAGAGACCCTCTGTCGAAGTAGAAATGGATTGCCATTCTTCTTCAATGTGGTTTGGATCAAAGGCAGGTTTCGTGACAAGCGCCAGGATTTGGCCTGTTTTCGGTGAAATAGCAACAACAGCCCCTTTATGGTTCCCCAGCGCACGATAGGCCACTTCTTGTACATTGGCATCCACATTCAAAACAACAGAATGGCCATGCCGCGTAAATAAAACATGACTAATGGCACCAAAATAGCGCCAGGGATCACTCATACCAGATAATTCGCCATTAGCAGTGCTTTCTATTCCTGTTTTACCCAATTTATCACTGGAATAGCCAACAAGTTGTGCAAACAATCGGCCCTCCGGATAAACACGCTTATAACCATCAGAGTCTAAGCGGCTTTGAGCGAGTATCTTGCCATTTTTATCAAGTATCGCACCCCGTTCTACTTGTTTCATTAAGAGTGCACTCCGGCGATTCAGCGGATGAGATGATAAAAAGGAACCTTCGTAAAATTGAATATAAGTTAAATAGAAAATTAGTACTACAAGTAGTGTAAGCAAACTATAGGCAACTTTACGAATGGCGTCTGCTAGTGGATTATTCATAAGCAGACCTTCTTCCTGATACAGAGTAAAGCATAGCAAGTAAAATGAAATTAGAGACAATGGCACTCCCACCATAACTAATCCAAGGAAGAGGAATACCTGTCAAAGGAAAGAACTTAATGACACCACCGACAATAAGAAAAACCTGCAAAGATAAGACAGTAGCGAGTCCTCCTGCTACAAGCATTAAATAAGGGGTGGGAGCCTGAAGGGACGTTCGAAAAGCACGATAAATCAAAAAAATATAAAGTAGCATCACAGCCGTAGCGCCAGCAAAACCCAATTCCTCACCAATAGCAGCAAAAATAAAATCCGTATGAACTTCAGGAATCAATTCAGGAAAGCCATAGGTCAGTCCACTACCTAAAAGACCGCCACTGCCTAAAGCAAACAAGGATTGAACAATCTGAAAGGCCCGTCCTGACGGATCAGACCAAGGATTGAGCCAAATATCGACCCGCGTTTGAATATGAGAATAAAACTTATAACTAACAGCACTACCACACAAAAAGAGCAGTGAGCCAATAGCTAGGAAGCTTGCCTTGCCGCTCCCCATATAAACCATAATAATGACTGTTCCAAAATATAACAGGGCTGACCCGAAATCACGTTGAACAACATACATGACACTCGTTAATATCCATAAAAAAATAATTGGTGCTAAAAATCGGAACTCAGGAATTTCAAGAAAGGCATAACGTTTCGTAGCAAAGCGTAATAATTCGCTGTTTTCATCTAAATACCCTGCTAAAAAAAGGACGACAAAAATTTTAGCAAATTCAGAGGGTTGAAACCGAATCGGACCCAATACAATCCAGCTTTTATGTCCGCCAATATCTACGCCAAATAAAACAGCAGCTAGCAAAAGTCCAATCCCGATAATGCCAAGAACATACTTATAATCAGCTAATTTTTCTAGTTTACGAAAATAGTAGGTACTGACGGTAAAGACAAGAAGCCCGAGTGAAGTCCACAGCGCCTGAAGCTCAAACAACGCTGGTTTAAGACGATAAATCATGATCAATCCAATTGCTGCCAAGACAAAAGAACAAGGAAATAAGAAAGGATCGCCAACAGGATTCATTTTACGAATAACTAAATGAACGACAGCCCCAAGTACAATGATAGCGAGTGCAATGGCTAGTGCCTTCACATCAATAACACCACGTGCCAGACTCACTGCAAGCAACCCATTCACAAAAATGACTGACGCAATGAAAAACAGCCATCTTTCCTGACGGGAACAAAGAGTTGTCATCTTAATCTACCCCTGTATAATGAGCTAAAATCACAGTAATATTATCGTGACCTCCTGCAGCTAACGCTTGTTGAACAAGGCAATCAATGGCAGACTGGCCATCCTCACGGGCTGCAACTAACAATTCGCTGATTTTATCTTCAGAAACAAGTCCGCTAAGACCATCTGTACAAAGCAGTATGACATCTGTTTTTTCCCATTCTAAATGACCTGAATCAACTAAAATTTTGCTACTTGTTCCAACAGCCCTTGTTAAAATATTTCTTTGGGGATGGACGGCTGCTTCTGCTTTGGTAATCGTGCCATTACGCAGTAATTCACCAACAAGCGAATGATCATCTGTAATTTGCTTGAGTTCACTGCCATGAAGAAGATACATCCGACTATCGCCTACATGGGCCCAGTAAAGAAGATTATCTACTACATAACAAGCCGTTACGGTAGTACCCATTCCCAAATACTGCCGACCTTGCTGCGAACGTTCGTAAATATGCTGATTAGCCAAATGAACAGCTCGTTCAAGCATCTGCTCAATATGCTCACTATCGAAGTGCTCATCAATATATTGGGCAATCGTCGTAACAGCTAATTTACTTGCAATTTCACCTGCCACATGCCCCCCCATTCCGTCGGCAACAACAAACAGGTTCGGCGGTTGAAATGCAAATTGATCTTCATTCACTTCACGTACTAAACCAATGTCTGTTTTCACAAAAGCTAACACGTTGCTCACCTCTCAAACCGAAATATGACAGCCCCGATCCGAATTTCATCACCCGGACTGAGCATCCATTCTGCCTGGATCTTGGTTTCATTAACAAAAACACCATTTCGACTATGTAAATCAGTTAGAACATAATCTTGCCTGACAGGGCTAATACAGGCATGTTCATACGAAACAAATGGATCTTCTAAAATAACCGTATTATGCTTGTTGCGCCCAAATGTTATTCCTTCATGAATGACATACTCTGTCTGAAGATGCTGTTCACTCCCTGGATTCATCACAACAAGTCTTGCTGCACTTTCTTGAATAGAATCCGTCTGAGCAGCAGCTTGTGGCTGCTTTGAAAGATCACCGTAGCCGAAATGAATGATGCGATATAAAAAATAATAAATTAAAAGCAATAAACTATACTGCAAAAACATCCCAATGATTGCAAAAGTCTGACCAATACTAATGACAGGCAAAGCTATATGCGTCACATCAGATCACCTCATAACTTAGCAGGGTGTGACCGATTTTAATTTGATCCCCTGACTGCAGTATTTTCCGGCTAATCCGGCTTCCATTCACATACGTGCCATTGAGGCTCTGCGCATCGCTTAATACATGTTGACCTGCTTCATAAGAGATATAAGCATGAAGACGCGACGTATTCATATCAGTCAGAGAAAGTTCATTGCTCTCCCGCCGCCCCATATGAAAGCGTTGCGTACCCACTGGAATTTTTAGTCCTTCATCAGGACCTTCCACAACGGTAATGAGCCCCTGAAACTTAGGAGATTCCTGCCCAACTACAGGTGTTCGAGTAAATTTTTTCGTTTGACCAAAATCTGTAGGCTCATCCGTTGCCTTAGACTGTTGCACCGTTTTCTCATACGGAATGGCTTCCGTAAATTCCCCCTCCACGCTAAAACTATTTTTCTTCGCAGTGGAATCTGCCACAAACTCAAAACTAGGCTGCCCTAAAATCGTATAGCCCCTTCTCTCAAGTGCTGCAAATAAATGTTGGGAAAGCTCGTCTTGAATCGCTGCCACAACAGGCAAAAGATTTTCATAATCATGTGTACCAAGAGCGATACAATAGTGATTCGGTACATAAGTCTTGGAAATTCCGATGGAACGTTTATTTTCCATTTCGCGAATCACATGTTTAGCAATTTCAGCTGGCTGTAAATCGCCAGAAAATTTCGCATTACAATAGCCTTCTATATATTTCTCAAAAAGATTCTCTAAATTGCGCACAAATTTCACAACAGACACTCCAATATGCGAAATTTTGTAACTTATAAATCATTATATGCGAATTTTATCGCATAGTCAAAAAATTCAAGATCATTTAACGTCTTTTCCTGCTAAAATCTGATGGCGAAGCTGACCACAAGCGGCTTGAATGTCACCACCCATTTCTCGTCTCACCGTCACCGTAATATGACGTTCTTCTAAAACTTTAGCAAATCGTTCCATTTGCTCAGCCTTCGGCCGCGCTAGCCCACGCTCAACAACAGGATTTACCGGAATCAAATTGACATTAGCCAGCTTGCCTTTCATAAGTTTTGCCAGCAGACGAGCTTGTTCCTCGCCGTCATTGACTCCAGCAATGAGGATGTATTCATAAGTAACACGTCGTCCAGTCTCCATTGCATAAGCATCACCTGCTGTCAAAAGATCCGCAAGAGAAAATCGCCTATTCACAGGCATGAGGCGTGAACGAAGCTCATCAGTCGGAGCATGAAGCGAAATTGATAGAGTTACAGGAAGTTGCTCTTTGGCAAGAGCATAAATTTTCGGCACAATGCCTGCTGTAGACACCGTAATATGACGGTATCCCAAATGAAAGACATAGTCTTCATGACAAAGTTTCAAAAACTGAACTAAATGATCATAGTTGTGCAAAGGCTCACCTGAACCCATGACAACAATCGTATCGACTTTTTGCTGCGCCACTGCAAGTTGTTGTTGCATAAAAACTACCTGCGCCAATATCTCGCCTACTGTTAAATTCCGTACAAGTCCATTTAAAGTCGAAGCACAAAATAAACATCCCATGGCACACCCTACTTGGGTAGAAATACAGATACTATTGCCATAAGGTTGACGCATGAGTACTGTTTCTACGCAATCACCACCAACAAAGGCCAATAAATATTTGCTTGTTTTTCCGTCTTTCGAATGTTGCTCCGCTTTCACGGTCACCGTATCAATTGAAAAATGTTCACTAAGTAAAGCACGATCTGCTTTACTCAGATCCGTCATATCCTGAAAGTCAGCCAGAAACCGTTGATACATTCCTTTAGCAATTTGTTTCCCGCGAAAAGCCTTTAGCCCATAAGGCGCAATAACCTCCGCGATTTCCTGAGCCGATAAACCAAATAAATTAACTCCCAAAATTTCAGCCTCCTCCCTGTCCTTAAGCTTTCAGGCGCATACGCGCAATAAAAAAGCCATCCTGATGATCCTTATGTGGTAAATACTGGACAAAAAAGCCAGGTACAGGGCAAGGAAGATAGCGACCAGTCTCTTCTAATACAAATTCAGGATGAGCCGCTAAAAATTTCTGTACAACATCACCATTTTCTTCCGGTTCAATCGTACAAGTGCTATAAACAAGGATGCCGTTCCCTTTAAGACACTTGGCGGCACTCTCTAAAATAGCTATCTGCAAAGGAGGAAGCTCCATCAGCAAAGCTTCACTTTTGCGCCATCTGGCATCTGCCTTGTGCCGTAAAATCCCCAGACCGGAACAAGGTGCATCAACGAGGACCCTGTCAGCCTGCCCCACATGAGCGGCTACCAAATCTGTCGCATCAAGAGCGCGCGTTTCAATCATATCCATGCCTAAGCGCTGCGCATTTTGCTTAATCAAAGCGAGTTTGTGCTCATAAAGATCAATAGCTAAAATACGCCCGCGATTTTTCATCAACGCCGCCATATGAGTGCTTTTTCCCCCTGGCGCGCTGCAAGCATCAATAATATATTCACCTGGTTTTGGATCAAGTACATGGGCCACAAGCATCGAACTCAAATCCTGTACCTGAAACAGCCCCTCTTTGAGGGAAGCTAAACTGCCTAATGACGGATGTTTTGAACAAAGAATGCCCTCAGGAACAAGCGGCGCTGCCTCGCAAATGACTCCCTCGGCTCTTAATCTCTCTAACAGTGCTATCCGATCAATTTTAAGCGTATTCGTCCTGAGGCTCAGTGGTAAAATCTCATTATTGGCCTGGCATAAAGCCTCTGTTTCATCAAAACTAAAGCGTTTCAGCCACCTTTCTACCATCCACGCGGGATGAAAATAGACAAGGGACAGATACCGCACAGGGTCCTGCTGTTTATCCGGATAAGTCAGTTTTTCCTCGTGACGAGCCATATTGCGCAGTACACCATTCACAAATTTCACCGTGCCGGCATGGCCATATTTTTTAGCCAATTCTACTGACTGATTGCAAGCAGCAGAGACGGGGACTTTCGTCAAAAACACGAGTTGGTACACCCCAAGGCGCAAAATATTTAAAATGACAGGCGACAAACTAGCCAGTCCTCGACTAATAAATTTTTTTAGAAAATAATCAATCGTTTCTTTGGACCTTACTGTGCCATACACAAGTTCTGTTACAAAACGGCGATCTTGATCACTTAACTGATGGGCCGTTAAACTTTTTGCCAAAACAATATTGGCGTAAGCCCCATTATTTTCTACTTCATTGACAATGTGTAAGGCAATTTCTCTTGCTTTCATTTGATTACTCCACTCGGCTTTGGCCTAAAAATTTTTGCACTGTTTGTTCGACAAGTGTCATATCAACACGCGTATTACAACAAGGACCGCAAGGTCGCTGATTTAAAACACCAATGACAGGTAAAGGAAAGACATCTTGAATACCGCTTGTTAAATCCCGTTCACAGGCAATAGCAAGCACAGCGTGAGGACGAATCGTTTTCACAACCTTGCGTGCCAAAGTTCCGCCTGTAACAATGGCCAAATGGACACCATAATATTCCGCTAAAGCAGCTAAGTCACCTACTTGACAAGCACCACAACGACGACAATTCGTAATGGTTTTCGTAACTTTATGTGGACAATTTTCCTGTTGAATACAGTGAGGCGTTAAAATAAGCAGTTGTTCCGGCTTGACAATAATATGTTTTTGCCGAATTAAATGATTACTCAATTCAATAAACGAGCGTTCAATCCGTTCCTTGTCCACATCAAATAGTTTACCGATCGTAATTGTCATGGGAAATAACATATTAATAGCCGACCAAGCAATCCCCTGAAAAAAGCGCGGCGTGCGAAATCCCATAATAGCCAAAACAATGCCTGTCACACCCGCCATAATGATCAATAAAATAGTGCCAAGCACTAGGCCAATCATCCAAGGCAGATAACTACTAATCACGGCTAAACCAGGTATGCTAATTTTCCATAGCCAGTAACTGAAAAAACCAGCAATGAGCAAACTGACCAGGATCAACACTAAAAACAGTCTTTTTTGTGGTCGACTCACCACTTCCAGCATAAACTCACACCTCTACCCCATCAAATCGCCAGGATGAATGCAGTAACCACAGATACATTCCTGGGCAGTCATTTTTCGTTTGCTTGCTGGCTGAACCTCGATGACTTCCAACAAACCGGAACCTGTTTGAACAACAAAACCCCGTTCGGTGCACGCAATCAGCATACCTGCCTCGCCAAGCGTGTCCGTATCTAGTACCTCAGTTTTCCAGACTTTTAGTCTAAAATTCTCTGTTTGACAAAATGCACCCGGCCAGGGATTTAAGCCACGTACTTTATTATGAATATCCTGCGCAGTTCTACTCCAATCAATCCGTTCAATAGAACGTTTAAGAAGCGGCGCATATGTCGCCTGGTCCGCATCCTGCTTGGTGCACGGTGCCGTGCCATTTATCAGCTTCTCCACTGTCATCATAAGCAGTTCAGCTCCTTGATGCATGAGCTTATCATGAAGTTCACCTGTTACCATATTTGGTGTAATGGCCGTTTTGGCTGTTAAAATCATATCCCCTGTATCCATCCCTTTATCCATATACATGGTTGTCACGCCTGTCTCCGTTTCCCCATTCATAATGGCCCAATGAATAGGCGCTGCACCCCGATACTTTGGAAGTAGCGACGCATGAACATTGATACAGCCCAAACGCGGCAATGCCAATAAGGTTGGCGACAACAATTGTCCA
This sequence comes from Pelorhabdus rhamnosifermentans, assembly GCF_018835585.1. Lineage (NCBI taxonomy): Bacteria > Bacillati > Bacillota > Negativicutes > Selenomonadales > Sporomusaceae > Pelorhabdus > Pelorhabdus rhamnosifermentans. The sequence goes on along the minus strand of NZ_JAHGVE010000004.1, from coordinate 92,729 downwards.
AAGGCAACAACGACAATTAAATCAGGCTGAAAATCCGCTAGCTTGTCAATCACTGCGGCATCTTTCACTTTTTCCGGCTGCAATACTGGAATATTAAACTTGACGGCACATTCCTTTACAGGCGTAAAAACGAGCTTCTGCCCTCGCCCTTTCGGACGATCAGGCTGACTCACGACAGCCACAACATCAGTCAAAGGACTTTTAGCAAGTTGTTCCAAACAGGGCACAGCAAAATCAGGCGTACCCATAAAAATAACCTTTAAAGGCTTACTATTCATGCGCCTCACCTTTCTGTGCTGTAACAATAGATTCGGCCTTATCAATAAATAAAATACCTTCCAAATGATCAATTTCGTGTTGAAAAGCACGTCCAAGCAATTCTGTACCCGTATATTTTACTTTTTTGCCCTGACGATTAAGAGCCTCTACAGTCACCTTACTATAACGTTTTACTTCGCCATAAACGCCAGGCACGCTGAGACAGCCTTCCAAAGCCTTTTCTTCCCCTTCGCCGCTGGTAATTTGGGGATTAATCAGCTCCACAAGGCCTTCGCCCACATCAATGACAACTAGTCTGAGCGACTGCCCCACTTGCGGCGCAGCCAGTCCGACACCATCGGCATCATACATGGTTTCAGCCATATTATCTAGCAGTTGTTTCATACGCTTATCAACACGAGCCACTTCTTTTGCCTGCTCTTTTAATATCTTATCTCCGGCTTTTTTTATTTCTAGAATAGCCATTACGCTACCTCCTATGATCGAATGTTAAATCTTTACACAATTTTAGCATAAAATAAATAAAAAATCTAATGGGAGTGTCGACTCCATTACATGAGGCTAACAGGATCGACATCCACGCTTACATTGCTTTGATGGTGAAAATTAAGTTGTCTAATCGCTTTCCGAACATTCCCTAAATGATGTGTCTTCACAAGCACGATAACGCGGTAGACATCCTGGATCTTTGCCACCGGGGCAGCGACAGGACCTAGTATCTCCCCGCTGTTTTCCGGTAAAACGTTCTTGAAAGCCAAAACAGCCTGATCCACCTCTTTACGTAGTGGCCCTTCTTGCATGCCCTGCCAAATCATCTTCACAATATGGCAAAAAGGCGGATAATCCAGTTCACGACGAAATTTGATTTCTTCTTGATAAAAGCCCTCATAATCATGTCCGGCAGCACAAGAAATTGCATAGTGCTCAGGATTATAGGTTTGCACAACAACCTCCCCGGCCTTCGTTCCCCGTCCAGCCCGGCCGGCTGCTTGGGTAATTAAGGCAAAGGTTCGTTCGGCTGAACGAAAATCAGGCAAATTAAGCGCTGTATCAGCTGAAATAACCCCTACTGCAGTAACATTGGGAATATCATGCCCCTTAGCAACCATCTGTGTCCCAAGCAGTACATCCTGTTTCCCCTTGGCAAAGTCCGTTAATATCTGATCATGCGCAAATTTTCTTGCTGTCGTATCCTGGTCCATCCGCACAATTTGAGCCTCAGGCAATAACCTCACAAGTTCTTCTTCGACCTTTTGAGTTCCTGTCCCAAAATATTTAATATAACGACTCTGACAGGCTGGACAAACATCAGGCAAAGGAAAAGTCTGGCGGCAATAATGACATTTCAATTGTTTTCCTACAGCATGATAAACCAAGGCAATGGCACAATGGGGGCAGCGAATAACATGACCACATTCCCGGCACAAAACAAACGTGGAATAACCGCGTCGATTAATCAAAACGATGGCTTGCTGCTTGTGGCTGACTGTACGAACAAGTAACTCAGCCAACTCATCAGAAATGATAGAACGCTTTCCTTCTTTCATCTTCGCTGCCAAATCCACAACAGTCACGTGCGGCATAACAGAGCCATCAATGCGTTTCGTTAAAGATAGCAATTGATAATGCCCCTGCTCGGCTTCATAAAAACTTTCCAAGGACGGAGTCGCGCTCCCCAAAATAACCGTTGCGCCTGTCTTGGAAGCGCGAAAGACAGCGACTGTCCGGGCATGATAGCGAGGTGTTTCTTCTTGTTTATACGTAAACTCATGCTCTTCATCAAGAATAATCAGTCCTAAATAATGAGCGGGCGCAAATAACGCCGAGCGAGCACCAATCACAATCCCCGCACTTTCTTCTTTCATTCGCTGAAAACCATCAAATCGTTCACCTAAGCTTAAACGGCTATGAATGACAACCACATCATCACCAAATCTTGCTTGAAAGCGCCGAACAATTTGCCCAGTGAGAGCAATTTCCGGGACAAGGACAATGACTTGTTTACCTTGCTTACGAGCTGCAGCCGCTGCGGCAAGATAGACTTCTGTTTTGCCGCTACCTGTCACACCATGCAGTAAAAAGGTTTTGAACTTTCCAGCCTGAATTGTCGGAATAATTTTTTCAAGAACAGCTTGCTGCTCAACTGTATAACAAGGTGGCGCAGCATCTTGCTGTGGCTTATGATAACTATTCCGTAAAACTTGGATTTCCTGCATCTCAATCAGTCCGGCTTGGACAAGCTTTTTGGCTGTAGCCAGTTGAATACCTTGCTGTTTCAATTCTTTCCATGAATAGCTATGCGCTTTAAGTAGCGTGAGAAGTTTTTGCTGCGCTGGTTTATGAGACAAGTCAACATCCTGAAGTTTGTCCAGGTCTAAACAAAGAGTAACTACCTTTTCCGTTTTAATTGAGGCCTTTTTGACTGTAAGAATTTTCACAGACACTAATCCTTTATCAATAAGCCCCTTTATGGCATTCCCTTTGCCTATCCCCTGTCGCTCCAAGTCTTTTTGAGTCACAAATTTCTGGCTGGCAATAAGCTGAAAAAGCTTTTGTTGTTCATCACCCAGTTCAGTTAGCAGCATAGATCTCTCTGAATCAGATAACTTTTCATTCAAAACATAGCCTGATTTGGATGTAATACCACTTTTACCCGGAATAAAGAGACGTAAAGCATCCGATAAGGAACATAAATAATAATCAGCAATAGCATGAGCTGTTGCAATCATGGCAGAATCAAACCAAGGGCTTTCATCTAAAGAGGATAAAATGAATTTTAACGAATCATGCTCTACTACCGTATCCTTAACATCCAAGACAAAACCCTCAACCCGCCTAGGTCCAAAGGGCACAACAACACGACACCCCACTGTCACCTTGAGATGTCCCGGAATTAAATAGGTAAAAGCCTTGTCAAGTGACTTTGCTGTAATATTCACAAATACTTCGGCTACCTTCGTCATACTTTCACCACTCAATAAAAAGTAAGGAGACTAAAAATAGCCTCCTTACTTAAAATAAATTACTTATTTTTATTTCGCCAAAAAATCATCGATCCCTGCTAAAAACTCCGTTTTGTCTGAAAAGCAGTTTGCATCTTGTTCATCAGGCAACCAATCATCATAACCTGTATCCATGGGAGATCGTTTGAAAAAACGCCTTATCTTGTGATTTCGTGGTGACGAAAAACGAACTTTCATGTTATCATCTCCTGTCAACAATAAGCAATTTTTACTACTCTTCGTACTTCAAAATCAATCATAAACGTGTTATTAGTATGACCGCACAAGAAGTTTTCTATCGAAAAAAAGTTTACAAACCTGCTTCCTGCCGAAGAATAGCCGCTTTATCTGTCTTCTCCCAAGGCAGATTTAGATCATTGCGACCAAAATGTCCATAAGCTGCTGTCTGACGATAAATAGGACGGCGCAAATCAAGCATTTTAATAATTCCTGCTGGACGCAAATCAAAATGTTTCTTCACAAGCGCTACAATAACAGCATCATCCACTTTACCTGTATCAAATGTTTCAACTAAAATAGAAACAGGCTGAGCAACACCAATGGCATAAGCAAGCTGAATTTCGCATTTATCAGCCAAACCACCTGCCACAATATTTTTAGCCACATAACGAGCAGCATAAGCACCACTGCGGTCTACCTTCGTTGGATCCTTGCCTGAAAAAGCACCGCCGCCATGACGAGCCATCCCGCCATAAGTATCAACAATAATTTTCCGGCCTGTCAGCCCACAATCCCCCTGAGGCCCCCCCACAACAAAACGGCCTGTTGGATTAATATAATATTTCGTATCATTATCAAGTAATTCACTCGGAACAATCGGTTTAATCACATGAGCAACAAGATCTTCCTCAATCGTTTTTAAGTCCACTTCAGGTCCGTGCTGAGTCGAAATAACAATGGTATCAATCCGTTTTGGCTTGCCATCAACATATTCCACAGTAACCTGTGTTTTACCATCCGGACGCAAATAAGGCAATTTATTTGACTTTCTTACCGATGATAACTGAAGAGAAAGTTTATGAGCCAAAGAAATCGGCAAAGGCATGAAATCATCTGTTTCATTTGTTGCATAACCAAACATCATGCCTTGGTCTCCTGCCCCAATAGCATCGATCTCCATTTCACCTTTTTTAGCTTCCAGGGCTTTATCAACTCCCATCGCAATATCGGCTGATTGCTCATCAATGGAAATTAACACGCCGCACGTGTCACCGTCAAACCCAAATTTTGCCCGCGTATAACCAATATCTTTAATTGTATTGCGCACAATTTTCGGTATATCGACATAACAATTTGTTGTAATTTCGCCAGCCACATGAACCTGCCCTGTTGTAATAAGAGTCTCACAAGCCACTCTGGCAAAGGGGTCCTGCCCAATTAAAGCATCTAAAATACTATCCGATATTTGATCAGCTATCTTATCGGGATGTCCTTCAGTAACTGATTCAGATGTAAAAAACTGCTGTCTATTTGCCATAATAAATCCCTCCTAAATCATCATTTGCATAACAAAAAGCTCCCACAACAAGGGGAGCGATTATTTCTCTCCCATCTCGCAAGAATCTCTCGCCGGAATTGGCACCGTTTTAGCCTAAACTAAATGGTTGCCGCAGTATCATCGGGCCAGTCCCTCCACCATCTCTTGATGAGTCGATATGTATTTTACCAATAAAATTGTATAGCAAATACCCAAAAAAATCAAGTCCTATTTGTAACTAATTCGCGAATATAGTCGAGAATACAACAAGCAAGCTTCTCCTTCGGCATTTGCGGCAAATCAACGATTTTTCCATCCCGAAAAAGAAGTTTGGCAATATTCGTGTCGACATTAAATCCAGCGCCAGGCGCTGTAACATCATTGGCCACAATCATATCTAAATTTTTCTCGTTCAATTTTTTCTTTGCATAATTCACAACATTTTGTGTCTCAGCAGCAAAACCAACAAGAAGCTGTCTTTCTTTAATTTGACCCAATTCCCGCAAAATATCCGGATTTTTTGTTAATTTTAAAATAAGCGTATCATCATTCTTTTTGATTTTTTGCATCTCAGCAACTTCAGGACGATAATCAGCCACAGCGGCCGCTTTCACAACAATATCACAGGAAAAAAAATTCTTCAGCACTTCCTCGCGCATTTCAGCAGCACTTTCCACTTTAACCACCGTAACATTCGGCGGATGGGAAAGTCCTGTTGCACCTGAAACAAGAATCACCTTTGCCCCGCGGCGTGCGGCTTGTGCTGCAATGGCGTAACCCATTTTCCCGCTTGAACGATTGCCGATATAACGGACAGGGTCAATGGCTTCCCTTGTACCGCCTGCTGTGACTAATAAATTTTTTCCTGCAAAATCATTCTCAGCAGCAACATGGTCGACGACAAAATTCACGATATCACAAGGATCTGGCAAACGCCCCACACCTTCAGTACCGCAAGCGAGTAGCCCGCGCGCAGGTTCTATAAACTGATAACCAAGCAATGTAAGTTCCTGGATATTTTTTTGCACAATCGGATTGCAATACATCTGTGTGTTCATGGCTGGTGCAAAAATCACCGGCGCTTTCGTCGCCATCACTGTCGTTGAAAGCATATCATCAGCAATACCATTCGCTATTTTCCCAATGATATTTGCTGTCGCCGGTGCAACTAAAAAGACATCAGCCATGGTTGCCAAAGCAATATGCTCAACATTCCACTGTTTCATTTCTCCCCACATGCTGACAACAACCGGGTTGGCACTCATTTCCTGGAAAGTCAGCGGCGTAACAAAACGAGCTGCCGATTCCGTCATAATAACATGAACAATAGCACCCATTTTACGTAATCTACTGACAATATCCACTGCCTTATAAACAGCGATCCCACCAGTCACTCCAAGGACAACCTGTTTACCTGCAAGTGACACTATTTTATGCCTGCTTTCGTGCGTTCATAACCAATCTTTGATTGAGCAATTTCTTCTAAAGCCATCGTTACAGGCTTACTTGATCTACATTCAACAAGTTGTTCCTCACCGTCCATAAGCTGGCGGGCCCGTTTGGCAGCAAGCACAACTAAAGTATATTTACTGTCTACCTTATTCACTAATCTATCTAATGATGGATAAATCATTAGAAATCCCCTCCTGCAGTAACCATTAATTTTTAACTATTTTTCATTTACAAGACTGCCGCATGTACAAATTTGTTCAATTACAGCCGTGTTACGAGAAATGCGACAATGTTCCGCTTCAATAATTGATTTTACCTGACTAACTGCTGTTTCAACAATATCATTGACAACAACATAATGATACTCCTTGGCACAAGTAAGTTCTTGCTTAACACAGCCCAACCGTTTTCTAATTACACTTTCGCTATCTGTTCCCCTTGTTACAATTCGATGTTCCAGTTCATCAAAAGAAGGTGGCAAAATGTAGATAAAGACCCCTTGTGGAAAAGAATGCTTGACTTTCATAGCCCCTTGAATATCAATTTCCAGTATCACATCATGTCCCGCCGCAAGCTCTTCTTCCACATAACGGCGCGGAGTTCCATAATAGTTTCCATAAACTTCGGCCCATTCTAATAACTCATTTTTGTTACGCATTTCTTGAAATCTCTCTTCAGAAAGGAACCAATAATTCACACCATGTTCTTCGCCCGCGCGTTTGGCACGTGTCGTAACGGAAATAGAATAATGAATCGCAGGAGAGGAACGCAATAAAGCTTTGCAAATCGTTCCTTTGCCAGCTCCAGATGGACCGGAAATTACGAGCAGAGCTCCCTGGCGTCGTAATTTTCTGCCGTCTTTATTCTTCATCGTCACTCGTATCCCTACTTGCTAGACGATGAGCTACCGTTTCAGGCTGTACAGCAGATAAAATGACATGATCACTATCGACAATAATAACGGCACGCGTCCGACGACCATATGTAGCATCAATTAGCATCCCTCGATCACGCGCTTCTTGAATAATTCGTTTTATTGGTGCAGACTCAGGACTGACAATGGATATAATGCGATTTGCTGATACAATATTGCCAAAACCAATATTAATAAGTTTAATTTCCATGCTTCCATTCCCCCTGTTTTCTTTCTAGTAATTCCGCTTCTCACTACTCTATATTTTGGATTTGCTCGCGAACCTTCTCAATTTCGCTTTTCATGGCCACAGTAAGCGTCGCAATGTGAAAATCATTGGCTTTTGATGCAATTGTATTTGTTTCACGATTAAATTCCTGCACCAAGAAATCCAATTTGCGTCCCACTGCCTCACTACTATCTAAGATGCTCGTAAACTGATCAAAGTGGCTTTTTAGCCGCACAATCTCTTCTGTAATAGAAATGCGATCTGCAAACAAAGCGGCTTCTTGCAGCAAACGACCTTCATCAGGCGCAGCCTGAACTGATTGCAATAGCTCCGTCATGCGTTCTGTAATCTTTTGCCGATATTCCTCAACAACTAGTGGCGCCCGTTCTTCAATCTGCGCTAAAAGTTTACGCATACCAGCAATACGTTTAGCAAAGTCTTGTTCTATATTATTGCCTTCTGCTACACGCATACTCATTAAATGTTCAAGAGCCACTCCGATAGCAGAAGACAATTTTGGCCACAACAAAGTAACATCTTCACATACTTCCTCTACCTTCAATACATCAGGATAACGAGCAATTTGACTAACTGATTCATTATATCCTGTATCAAACAATTCAGCAAGCTCATTCACTGCCTTATGGTAAGCCATTGCCAGTTCCTTGTCAACTCTGACCAAACGTTTGGACTCACTATAGGTATCAACAGAAATAAAAACATCAATACGACCACGCGTCAAACTTACCGCGACTTGCCGACGTATTTTATCTTCGAGTGAAGCAAATGTTTTTGGCATGCGAATAACAATCTCATTATAACGATGATTTACTGCCTTAATTTCCACAACGAGTCGGTGATCTCGATCCAAGAATTCACCGCGTCCAAAACCAGTCATACTCTTGAGCACCTATCGCACCATCCTTTATATTCCTTATTATAGGCGGAAAAAATACAAATAATGCTAACTAACAGTTTCTATTTCGCTGTTTTTAGTATATTTCCTCTTTTTTAAACAACAGATGCCTAAATCGGCTATTAAGAGTAAACTATTACTACTAAAAATGCCAAACAACCTCTGTCTGATTTTCTATCGGGCAGAAGTTGTTTGGCTAGATGATCTTCTTTAGCGAATGAGCTTCATATTAAAATGAAAACGAACCTGCTTATCTTTAAATGCCACAACAAGTACAAGCGGACTATCGTAACGAATATCATCATCTACAAAATAATAATAACCCGAAAATAAATAAAACGATTTATCCTTTACAATTATCACAGGTTTGGTTTCTGTTTGCAGCTGAACCTGATAAACAAAAAAGCGGCTATTTTTTTGTTCAATCCATACAGATAAATCCGTGGGAATTATCGGCTCAGTTAAATATAACTGAATCATAAAGGTCAAAAATCCCGCATAGTCTTGCCAAATTTTCGTACCGTCTTGGAGCAAAACGGGAGCATTATTCAGCATTTTTGACCTGGCATCTGCCGCTACCACCAAAAAGGGCGTATAACAATAAGCCTGATTAGGAATAGGCCCAAACTGATCTGCCTGTTCTTCATTGGAACGCCAAGGGGCCAAAAAAGCCTCATTGGAAAGATTGATATTGTGAATACCATACAATTGCGCCTCATTCACGTGGTCATACAGGCTAGTAGCCGACGCTACTGAAAAAAATCCTATACTCAACAAAAAGAGAATCAGTACGCCAATTTTTTTCACATTCTCACACTCCTGAAAAATGCTTCACCTCATCAAGATAAATTTCCGAAATACTGACCAGAATAAACTTCTACAGCGGGGCCTGACATATAGACATGATTATTTTCGGCCCATTCCACAACTAAATCACCGCCATCTAGATGAACAAGGGCCTTCCGTTCCGTCTTGTCATTCAAGACAGCTGCCACAATAGTAGCACTCGTTCCTGTCCCGCAGGCAAGTGTCACAGCAGCACCCCGTTCCCATACACGCATACGCATTTCAGCTTTACTTAGAACCTGAACAAATTCTACATTGGTTTTTTTCGGAAACATGGGGTGCGTTTCAATTTGCGGCCCCACTTGTTCCAAATCAACGTCAGACATATTATCAACAAAAATCACACAATGAGGATTCCCCATCGAAACACACGTTCCCATAAATATTTGCTCTCCCACTGTAATCGGGATATTGACAGCTTGAGCATTGCCATCGCCTGTCACAGGAATAAGGCTTCGCGTCAAACGCGGTTCGCCCATATCTACCCGTACCGTCTCAATAACACCGTCTTTGATGATCAGCTCGGGAATAATTACACCTGCTAATGTTTCCAGCGTAATCTTAGTTTTTTTCGTCAAACCGTGTTCAAATACATACCGTGCCACACAGCGCGTCACATTGCCACACATCTCGGCTTCACTGCCATCTGAATTAAAGATGCGCATGCGAAAATCTTCCGTTTTCGATGGTAAAATAATGACAAAACCATCGGCACCAATGCCATAATGGCGATCACAAACCATAACAGCCGCCTTACTGTAATCAGCAACTTTTTCTTTTGTTCCATCAATCACTACAAAATCATTACCTTGACCATGAACCTTCGTAAATTGCATTAGTAAAACACTCCTTCATAAACAACGATAAAATTTGTACCCTTTTCTTATTTTACGTACGACTAAATACAGAGCGTGAAGCCGTCCGACGCCATAAAATTTTTTTCAATATAGTGAGTAAAAAAGTCCAGCCTGACACAATAAGCACAAGAGCCCAGTCAGTTGGAAGCAGCGGGACCGTAGCAAAAACATTCCGTAAAACAGGAATGTATAAAACAGCCAGTTGCATAAGGACGGAACAACTCACGGCCCCAATGAGATATTTATTGGTAAAAAAGCCAACATCCATAATGCTTGCCACCTCAGAGCGACAGTCAAAAACATGGAATAACTGGCAAAACACCAACGTCGTAAATGCCATCGTACGTGCCAAAACTAAATCATCCTTAATAAAATAAACATAAGCAAAAACCCCCAGCGTACTGAATCCAATTTGAAATCCTCGCGCCATAATTTTATGACTGAGACCACGGGAAAAGACACTCTCGCCAGGAAAACGCGGCGGACGAAACATAATATTGCGATCATGCCCATCTACGCCAAGGGCCATAGCAGGAAGCCCATCCGTCACCAAATTCACCCAAAGAATCTGAACAGGTAACAGCGGCAAGGGAACACCAAGTAGTGCTGCTGCAAACATGGTCAGTACTTCGCCCATATTACATGCCAAGAGATAGCGAATAAATTTACGAATATTATCGTAAATACCCCGTCCTTCCTCTACAGCAGCAACAATCGTCGCAAAATCATCATCAGTCAAGATCATAGCTGAAGCCTCTTTTGCAACATCTGTACCGGTTTTTCCCATGGCAATGCCAATATCAGCTTCCTTAATCGCCGGAGCATCATTGACGCCATCGCCTGTCATAGCCACAATATGCCCCCGTTGTTTTAAAGCCCTAACAATACGCAACTTATGAGAAGGTGAAACACGTGCATAAACAACGACGTCATTCACTATTTTCTTAAATTCCCTGTCATTTAATGCATCTAATTCAGCACCTGTTAATACGCGGGACTTTCCCGCTTGATACATAGAAAGCTCCTGAGCAATAGCCACAGCAGTATTGGGATGATCCCCCGTAATCATAATCGTTTTAATTCCAGCTTGGCGACAAACCATAATAGATTGTTTCGCTGCCTCCCGCGGCGGATCAATCATTCCCATGAGCCCAACAAAAACAAGGTCGCATTCTAAATTTTCCGTTTCACTTTGAACAACGGGTAGTGCAGAGATTTTGCGATAAGCTAAAGCCAAAACACGTAGTGCTTTATCTGTTAACTGAGCATTCGCAGCTAAAATAGATTGTTTGTCATCATCTGAAAAGAGAGCAGGCCCTGTCGCTGATTCTTGATAACGACACAAGTCGAGTATCGTATCCACAGCGCCTTTCGTATAAAGCGTCCATTCCTGTGGGCTCTCTTCATAAAGAACAGACATACGCCGTCTTTCAGGTTCAAAGGGAATCTCACATATTCTTTTAGCTTGTTTTTCTAAGTCATTACGCCAAATTCCTGCTTTTGCTCCAGCAATTATTAAGGCCCCTTCTGTCGGATCGCCTTCAATACTAAATTCTGTCGTTCGTTTTCGCCAGCTGCCACCAATAGAAACGGTATTTTTCTTTAACACACTATTATTACAATAAACCCCAACTCTTAAACAACGATCTAAAATAGATTCCGCTTGTAACGAAACTTTTTGCTTATTACATAAAAATTCGCCTTGAATTTCATAACCTAAGCCAGTAGTCTCATAGGATGTACCGTTTATATAAATTTCTCTCACTGTCATGACATTCTGTGTTAAGGTTCCCGTTTTATCGGAACATATGGCCGTAATACAACCCAACGTTTCTACCGCAGGTAATTTGCGGATAATAGCATTCCGGCGAATCATTCGTTGTACTCCTAACGCGAGGGCAACTGTCACAATAGCTGGTAAGCCTTCTGGAATAGCCGCCACAGCGAGACTAATGCCAGCCATGCACATTAAAAACAGCGACTCACCTTTCATTACGCCCGTAATAACAACTAATAAACAAATAATTAAGCAACTCCAGACTAATTTTTTACCTAACTGTTCCAGACGTTTTTCCAAAGGCGTTTCTTCATGTCCAATAGCACTCATCAGATCGGCAATTTGTCCAACTTCAGTGTCCATACCTGTAGCACATACAACGCCCTTTCCTCTGCCGCGTGTCACAGTCGTTCCACTAAAAGTCATATTATTTTGATCACCTAACGAGCTATTTTCCGCTGCTATAGGGTAACAGTTTTTGCGAACAGACAGCGATTCTCCTGTCAATACGGCCTCGTCGGCCTCTAAAAATTGACATTCAATCAATCGGGCATCAGCTGCAATTTTTTGACCAGCCTCAAGGACCAGAATATCACCTGGCACAAGCGAGCGTGCCGGCACTTGCTGGACCATGCCATTTCGAATGACTAACGCTATGGGTGCAACCATTTTTTTTAGTGTTTCAATGGATTCTTCAGCCCGATATTCTTGAAAATAGCCGAGTGCAGCGTTAACGATGACAATCACAAGAATAGTAAAGGAATCGGCATATTCGCCAAGAAAAGCGGAAATAAGTGTAGCAGCCAGAAGTACCAGAACCATAAAATCTTGAAACTGACTAATAAAAATCTGCCAACGCGATGCGCGCTGCGCTGCTGCCATTTCATTATATCCATGACGTGACAACCGGCTTCGCACCTCCTGCGTTGTCAGTCCTTCTTCGCCATGACTTCTAAAATAGTCAATCACATCATCAGCTGAACGTAAATACCATTTTTCTTTCACCACTGAATTTGCACCTCACAACAGGGTTTTTTACCATATTATTCTAATCAGAAGTGAATTAGACCAGTCCAGTTCAGTCCCAGTTTGACCATTTCCCTGCCTCAATGCTATACTAGTGAGAAATAATGGAGGGATACACCCGTGAGCTTGGATGGACTAAACTTATCTGCTTTGGTACAAGAATTAAACACAGAGCTAGCTGGTGGAAGAATTGATCGCATCTTTCAGCTAGATAAATTTACTTTGCTTTTTTGGCTACGTCTGCCTGGTCAAACGTTAAAATTACTGCTCGCCGGCAATCCGGAACAAGCCAGCATTTATCTTACGAATGAAAATTTTGAAAGTCCCCTCCAGCCACCTGGTTTTTGCATGTTATTACGCAAACATCTGGAAGACGGCCGTATAGCCCAAATTGTCCAGCAAGAACTGGATCGTGTCCTCTATATAGATATTGATACGTTGGGACCGCAAGGAATAATTATCACCAAGCGATTAGTATTTGAAATAATGGGTAAACACAGTAATATTATTCTCCTCCAGAATAATGTGATTATTGATTCGCTGCGCCGTGTCGGTCTCAATATCAGCCGATTTCGACAAATTGTGCCTGGAAAAACCTATGAATCCCCGCCAGGCCAACAAAAAATCAACTTGTTAACTCAAACTGATCTTACCGAGTTCTGGCAGCTCTTTTTAGACGCAACAACATTAACAGCTGAAAAGGCCCTCGTCAATTTAGCATTTGGCATTGGTCCGGTAACAGCCAAAGAGTGGTTATGGCAGGCAGGCCTTCCGCCTTCAATCAAAGTAGCTGAACTAGATAAAGATGATTTAGCCTCACTCCAAGACGTCGTCACGACTTATTTAGCCTATTTTAAAACACATCAAACAATGCCAACCCTCTGCATCGATACCTGTAACCGCTTACTCAGCATTTCAGCTGTAAAGCCGCTGAGGCCATCGCAAGTGGAAGCAACTTGCAAACAATTTTCCACCATGAGCCAAGCTGTTGAATATACTCACAAGTTGCGTCCCATCCGAATCTTACCTGAGAAGGACTTACTTGTCAGACAAATGACTGCAGAACTGCACAAACTAGAACGCAAAGCCGAAAAACTAGCTGAGGAATTAGCTGAATCTCTTGCTGCCGATAAGTTAAAACAACAAGGGGATATCTTAATGGCTAATTTAACTGAGATCCCCCCTCATAGTGATTCTGTCACGCTTGCTGACTTTTACAGTCCCCACCAAGACGCGCAAATTACGATTGAACTAAACCCGGCCAAAACAGCTGCTGATAATGCGCAAAAATATTACGGAGCCTATCACAAACAAAAACGCGCAAAAGAACTTCTTGCTGAACAAATTGCAACATGTCAGCAAGAACAGGCTTATCTCGACACTGTCCTCGTGTCACTCGAACAAGCCTACCGCAATAGTGATATTGAAGAAATTCGCCAGGAATTAGTCGCCGCGAAATATATTAAACCTACAAAACGAAGGCAATCTGTACCGCCCTCGAAACCACTTGAAGTAATCGATGCTCAAGGCACTCGAATTCTAATTGGTAAAAATAACAAGCAAAATGATGTACTTACCTTCAAAATCGCCCATAAAGACGATTTATGGTTTCATACAAAAGACATTCCAGGGTCCCATGTCATTTTGCAAAGCACAGGTAAAATTGATTCTGAACAAATTGGCTTTGCTGCAGCACTTGCCGCCTACTTCAGCAAAGCGCGAAATTCCTCGAAAGTACCTGTCGATTATACAAAACGTTGCTATGTAAGAAAGCCGTCTGGTGCCAAACCCGGTTTTGTGATTTACGAAAAACAAACGACTCTCTATGTCGACCCTGCTACAGAACAAGGTGAAAAACTATTATAAAAAAAGACGAGCGCAAGAATCAGCCGTAAGGCCTTCCTGCACCCGTCTTTTTATTCTTCATTCACTCTTTATCTTCAGCCTGAACCTTAATAATGACTTGATCACAAGAATCGACAGGAGTTAACTGAACACTGACAATTTCCCGCCGAGATGTTGGCACATTTTTACCGACAAAATCGGCCCGAATCGGCAATTCACGGTGCCCACGATCCACAAGTACAGCCAGCTGAATCATCTTGGGACGTCCCAAATCAATAATGGCATTTAAGGCGGATCTCGCTGTCCGGCCAGTAAAAAGCACATCATCAACAAGAACTAATGTTTTCCCGTTAATATCCATGGGAAATTCCGTTCCATGCACAACAGGCTGATAACTTAATGTCGACAGATCATCACGATACAGCGTAATATCTAAAATGCCAACAGGAACTTCAACACCTTCAATTTTCTGAATAGCTTCAGCCAATCGATAAGCAAGAGGAACTCCCCGCGTCCGAATACCAGCCAAAGCCAAATCACTGACTCCTTTATTCTTTTCAATCACTTCATGAGCCATGCGCGTAATGGTGCGGCGAATGGCTTGTTCATCCATCAAACTGGTTTTTTCAATTAGTTCCATGAGCAATCCACCTCTTTCTTATCAAGTACCACGACGGCGAATAAATGCAAGCAATTCTGTCATATCAGCCGGCATGGGTGCTTCAAAAACAAGGGATTTCTGTGTTACGGGATGTGTTAACGATAGCTTGGCCGAATGAAGCGCCTGACCTGCAATCAGCTGAGCAAAAGGACTATGCGTCGGCCCATATATCGGATCACCGACAACAGGATGGTGAATGTACGCCATATGTACACGAATTTGATGTGTCCGTCCTGTAAGTAATTTACATTTTACAAGAGTATAACCTCTGAAGCGTTCCACAACGTGAAATCGCGTAATAGCTGGCTTAGAATGAGCAAAAACAACAGCCATTTTTTTACGATCCACAGGATGACGACCAATCGGAGCTTCAATCAACCCCTGTTCTTCACCAATAACTCCCTGAACTAAAGCAAAATATTCCCGACTCGCTGAACGCTCCTGGATCTGCTTAGAAAGAGATAGATGAGCCCGATCTGTTTTAGCTACAACCATAACACCTGTCGTATCTTTATCAAGGCGATGAACAATTCCCGGACGAATAACCCCATTAATCCCTGACAAATGCGTACAATGATACAAAAGGGCATTTACAAGTGTTCCTTTAACATTGCCTGGAGCAGGATGGACAACCATGCCTCGCGCCTTATTCACTACAATCAACTCATCATCTTCATATAAGATTTGAAGCGGTAAATTTTCTGGTAATACCGTTCCCTGCTCAGGTTCAGGAATGCTCAATTGAATGACATCGTCGGCTTGAATTTTATAATTGGCTTTAACTTTCTTATCATTCACTAAGACTTTTTCCGCTGTAATCAGCTTCTGTACATGAGTCCGCGTCAGTTCAATAAGCTTACTTGTTAAAAATACATCCACCCTTTGTCCCTCGTTCTCTTTAGGCACAATGATGACGGTATTTTCTTGACTTTCACCTTGTTCAAACTGCATTACGCTTCATCCTTTTTTTTCATAAATAAAATGGTAACAATCATCATTGTCACACCGCAAACAATCGCAATATCAGCAATGTTAAATATCGGCCAAATGCGAAAATCAAAAAAGTCAATTACATAGCCTGTAGCAATACGATCAATTAAATTTCCTACTGCACCACCAGCCATAAGACCCAGACCGAATCGAAACAAATTGTAAGTTGACGGAATTTTGCGATAAAAATAGCCGACTCCGCCCAAAATAAGTAACGCAATAACAATAAACAACAATCGTTGATTCGCAAAAATACCAAAAGCCGCTCCCGCGTTTAAAATGTAAGTAATATGAAAGATATTAGGAACAACGGGTATGGACATTCCTAACCCAAGACTATGAGAAATATAATATTTTGACAGCTGATCGAAAATGACGATCAACAAAGCAACCAATAAAGGATTCACAAAAAGTCTCCTATCGACTAAAATGTTCGATTAACGGAAAGAAGCATAGCTTTCGCTACGCTTCCTAACAATTCAAAACATATGAACCAAGTAACCTTGGTCATTGAACGAATTATTCACCTGCGCTAATAGCTCCAACTGGGCAATTGCCTGCGCACGTTCCACAGTCTACACAATTTTCATCAATTGCATATTGGCTATCACCTTCGGAAATGGCCCCAACAGGACACGAAGAAGCACAAGCACCACATTTAACACAATCACTATTAATTACGTACATCAAGATTCACCTCCCATGAAATAGTAATTTTATTATACCATATTCGTGGACAAAGAACGTGTTAAAAATCACATTTTTTGCCTAAATATAGCCGGTTATCAAAAAATTCATCAATTCCAGCAAATCATTATTTACTCACTTTTCCGAAAAAAATATTTTTCAATAGCCTCGCGATAAACATAAAGCACAATCAAAATCAGTAAAAATAACGAAGTAGCGAAAATAACACCATGCAAACTACGCGTAATATTTTGCCCCAAATACGAATAAAGCAAAATAGCTGGCGTTTGTCCAAACCCTGTGGCAAATAAATATTTACTGAATGCAAGCGTTGTAAAACCTGCCCCATAACTAACGACTTTATAGGGAACAACAGGCGTTAAGCGAGCTAAAGCAATGGCTGCCAAACCATAGGTCTCAAAGAAAGTATTCAGGCGATCCAAATATTTGCTGCTTACAAACTTTTTTACTACTGGATGACCATACCAGCGGGCGATACCAAAATCAAGAGCAGCCCCGACAAGAGAACCTGTCCATGAATAGAAAGAGCCCCACAGCCAGCCAAATATCCAGGCATTAGCAATAGTAATAGCCAAACCTGGTACAAAGGGAAATAAAGACTGCACCGTCATAAGGCAAATGGACATCATTGGCGCCCAGACACCATACGACAAGATGAATTCTTTCAGCTCATGAAAGTGATGAGCATAAAGAATTTCGCTACTCATCACAAAAAAATAATGAACCTCGGGTACAGTAAAATAAAAAGTTACAGCCATGATGAGCACGCCAATTTTTATTACATTCAGAGTCCAGGGGGCAGGCTGGCTCATCTTACCAACTCCTTACAAAAACAAACCATTCTTTTACTTACTTGTTAGCGATAAAGACAGATAATTCCTGCTTAAGAAGTCATAACTCCCAAAAAGTTAGGACTTCTTTTTGGCTACAAAATGATCAGGAGCCCCACCGGTACCAAGCGGCCCTAAAGCAGGGATTCCATCAATCCGTTCAACTAACCCCGATTCTTCATTGCTATCAATAATGCGAGCCGAAAAGTCTTCCATGCCAGCTAAGTCCTGAGGTGTATCAGAACTCCCAAAACGCATAACAGCCTGCAGGGCGTCCTCTCCATCAAAACCCGTCTGATCTTGTTCATCGATAAATGTTCTGACAAACGGCGGCGTTAGAACAGTTTCTTCTAAGGGGCGCGGCGTCGTATCCGCTTGTTCTCTGCTCTGCTGACAAATATGACAGCGAGTAGTATAGGGAACTGCCTGCAAACGTTCGACATCAATCGCTTGCCCACAATCTACACACAAACCATAACTGCCGTTTGCTATTTTTTCGAGAGCCGAATCAATTTGCTCAAGTAAAAATCGCGTATGATCTGCCAGAGCGCTGTCTTTACTTCGTTCAAATGTTTCGCTCCCCAAATCAGCCGGATGATTGTCATAGGCGGATAATTCGCCTGTTGATTCTCCCTGAGCTAAATTCAAGCCTGTTTCATGAAGTTGATCCCATTCACTTTGTAGTTCCTGCCGCTGTTTTTCCAATAATTGCTTCATTTTTTGAATGTTTTCCGTCATAGCCTCTCCTCCTATCCCTACTGTCTTTACTTAAAATCTTGTACTGTGCGTTTCAACAATCTTCATGATTTCAGCTACGAAACTGCCAATTCCCGGTATATTTAGTAGAATGACTCGCCGTAAGAGTTCCAGCATTAAAGCAAAAACCAGTGTAGCTCCCAGAGCTATTCCGAGTCCCCGAGCAATGCCAGCAATAAAATTAGTAAAAATAAGTTTAGCCGGTTTCTCCAGCATTTCCATGTATTGAGCAATCCGCATGGACTCAAAGTGCCTGAGCAGAAGTTCAAGCTTACGATCAATAAACACATTTTTCTCATCAGGATTGAGGTTATCAAAGGATGTACCGGATTTTTTCATTTTTTCTTCCTCCTCTATTAGTATGACCAGGGAAAAAACAAAAAAACCGGAAAGAAACCTTTCCGGTTTAATGCTCATAAGAGATGAAATCAATTTATTCTGCTAAGACAGAAGCACAGCGTTTACATAAGGTTTGATGTTCCGCATTCTTTCCGACTGTATCGCTATACATCCAACAACGTTCGCACTTTTCACCGGTTGCAGTCTTGACAGCTACTTTTAAATCAAATTCTGTTGAGGCAAAATCAGCTTCATTCGCCAAATCAAAGCCTTCAACAAGAGAAACCTTCGACACAATCAAAATCGTCGCAAGTTCATCTTGCACAGCCTGTAATGCCTGATAAACATCCCCTGCGGCATAAATAGTTACGTCCGCATCAAGCGAATGACCAATTGTCTTGGATCTTCTTGCTTCTTCCAAGGCTTTCGTAATTTCTCCGCGCAAAGCAAGAATTTGCGTCCACTTTTCTTCTAGCTTGCTGTCTAAATACTCACGATGTTCCACTGGCCATTTCGTTAATTGAACACTCGTAGGCATTCCAGCCGTTTTCGGAACATAACGCCAGATTTCTTCACAAGTAAAACTTAATACAGGTGTAAGCATTGTAAGCAGATCCATCATAATTGTATAGATCGCCGTCTGAGCCGCCCGCCGCCCGACAGAATTCGGTCTTTCCGTATACAAACGGTCTTTCAAAATATCAAGGTAAATCGCGCTTAAATCAACCGTACAGAAGTTATGTACCGTATGATACAGCGTATGATATTCGTAGTCTTCATATGCCTGCGTTACTTTAGCACGAACCTGCTCAAGTCGTAACAAGGCCCAACGATCAATTTCAAACAAATCACCATAAGGCACTTGATCCTTTTCGGGATCAAAATCAGCCAAATTCCCCAGAATATATCGAAAAGTATTACGAATTTTCCGATAAACTTCCGACATTTGCTTCAAAATAGCCGGTGAAATACGAATATCTGCTTTATAATCAGCTGACGCCACCCACAGTCTTAAGATATCAGCGCCATATTTTTTAATAACTTCGGGCGGGAAAATAACATTTCCAATAGACTTGGACATCTTACGACCTTCGCCATCAACAACAAAGCCATGCGTTAAAACAGAATCATAAGGTGCACGGCCTTTTGTTGCCACAGAAGTTAATAGTGAAGACTGGAACCACCCACGATGCTGATCGCTGCCTTCTAAATAAATATCAGCCGGCCATTTCAATTCTTCGCGCTGTTCAAGAACGGCTGCATGAGAAGAACCGCTGTCAAACCACACATCCATAATATCCGATTCCTTACGGAAGCCCTTTTTGCCGCAATGCGGACAAGCAAAGCCCTCCGGCAAAATCTCTTCAGCACTCTTGGCCCACCAAGCATCCGATCCTTCACTGGCAAACAACGTTTTGACTACCTGAATAGTATCATCATTAATAATATGCTCATTGCAGTGATTACAGTAGAAAATTGGAATGGGAACACCCCAAACTCTCTGACGGGAAATACACCAGTCATGACGATCCGCAACCATATTATGAATACGTTCTTCACCCCAGGATGGAATCCACTTAACATCTTGAATGGCTTTGAGAGCTTCAGCGCGGAACCCGTCAACAGAGGCAAACCATTGCTCCGTAGCCCGATAGATAACAGGATTCTTGCAACGCCAGCAATGGGCATACTGATGGCGAATCGTTCCTTTTCCAAGTAACATATGCACAGCAGCCAATTCTTTAATGACAGGAACATTGGCATCTTCCACAGAGAGGCCTTCAAATTTTCCGGCTTCTTTCGTCATTTTACCTTGCGCATCGACAGGGCAATAGATGGGAAGTTTATACTTCATTCCAATTTCAAAGTCTTCCTGACCATGTCCAGGTGCCGTATGTACACAGCCCGTACCTGCCTCAAGCGTTACATGTTCGCCAACTAAAATGGGTGACTGACGATCAAGGAAGGGATGTTTAAAGATAAGTCCCTCTAAATCCTGGCCTGTCACATGGCCTAAAATAGTATATTCACCTAAATGATTCGCAGCCACAACAGAATCAATCAATTCTGTTGCAAGCAAATAAACTTCATCACCAAATTGCACCCACGAATAGTCAAACCGAGGATGGAGTGAAATAGCCATATTAGCAGGAATCGTCCAAGGTGTTGTCGTCCAAATAACAGCAAAGACCTGTTCAGGACAAACACCTTCAGGTAACTTCCCTTTTGCATCAACTAAAGGAAATTTGACAAAGAGGGAATGAGATTTCTTTTCAGCATACTCAATTTCCGCTTCAGCCAAAGCCGTTTCACAGGAAGGACACCAATAAACTGTTTTTAATCCTTTATAGATATAGCCTTTTTTAGCCATTTCACCAAAAACTTCAATTTGTTTGGCCTCAAAATAAGGACGAAGTGTAATATAGGGATTTTCCCAGTCCCCAATAACACCCAACCGTTTGAAATCCTCTCGCTGCATATTGAGACATTTCAGGGCATACTGTTTACACTCGTTACGCAAAGTAAGGGGATCTAATTCATGACGATTGAGGCCCAAATTTTTAATTGCCGCATGTTCAATCGGGAGTCCATGTGTGTCCCAGCCAGGAACATACGGTGCATCAAAACCGCGCAGCCCTTTATATTTAATAATAATATCCTTTAAAATTTTGTTCAGAGCTGTGCCAAGATGAATATTCCCATTGGCATAAGGCGGACCATCATGTAAGACAAATTTCGGTTTACCTTTTGCTGCCGCCTTCTTCTGTTCATAAAGTTTTTCCTTTGTCCAAAATTCGAGGAATTCCGGTTCCCGCTCGGGAAGGTTCCCTCGCATCGGAAAATCTGTTTTAGGCAAATTTAATGTTTTACTGTAATCTTCTGCCATGTTCACACCTCCAAAAATATCAAAAAACCCCTCATCCCTAAGGGACGAGAGGCTATTCTCGTGGTACCACCCTCATGACAGATGTTTACTGTCACTTAAGTAACGGAGTAACGCCCGTTAAACGTCAAAGCCTACTTAAAAAAGGTTCAGCCTTACAGTTCCAGGGTGATATTCAACTGCATGACACTACTAGGCTTACACTCTTCCTAGCTCGCTGACGAAGCACATGGCAGATTACTTATCCCTATCATCACTTTACTTACGAATATACCTGCATTATACCGAATTAATATCCATTAGTCAAATTAAGAATCTTCATCTTCTGCAGCTTGAGCTATCATTTCAAGCTGTGCTTGCAGCAAGGTTTTCATGCGCGTACGATAAATCTGCAATTGCTTGTTAATTTCTTCATACTCACCTGTCATACGCCGTACTTTGCTTGTTGCTTCATCAATCATGCGCTGCGCCTGAATCTCGGCTTCTTTCATGACAAGTTCCGACTCTTTTTTAGCATTTAATTTGACTTCCTCAGCAGTTTCCTGAGCAATAACGAGCGTACTATGCAGCGTGTTTTCCATATGCTGATAATTCTCCAGCTTACCGCTTATGCGTTCAATCGTTTCTTTCAATTCCACGTTTTCTCGATATAGCTGCTCGTAATCTTTGATTACTTGATCTAAAAAACTGTCAATCTCATCCTCATTGTAGCCACGAAAACTACGTTTGAATTCTCTATTTTGAATATCCAGCGGTGTTAGCATGAACACTCCTCCATGTCATCCTTCTCGCCCATTCACATGTAGCGTTTTAAAAGCAAGCTCAAACGACCTTTTTTCGTTGTCCCTAAAATTTCGCTAACTTCCAAACGACCACGGCCCCGCATCGAAATAATGTCACCTGCTTTCACAGCATGATCACTTTTTCGTACTCCCTGCCAATTCAATTTCACCTTATCAGCGACAATATCATCAGCCATTTTCGTCCGGCTCGTTCCGAAACCCGCCGCAGCAATAACATCCAATCGGAGTGAAGCCGCTGTAGTGCGAATTTCTTTTAATTTTTCCTCCTTCGGGGGAATTTCAGCTAAATTTATTTCACTCACAGTAACACTTGTTGCACCTACCTGCGTTAACCCCGTTAACAAAAAATCGATTAGCGTTTTATCAAGCATAACATAACAACCGTCACTGCTCATAACAATATCACCTAGCACGCCACGCTCTATACCTAGACCGAGCACAGCTCCAAGAATATCTCGATGACCCACATGGGCAAAACGTTTGTCCCATTGAATGGCTACAGCGGTCAGATTATAAGAAATCTTGCCAGCAAAATCTTGTTGGACAAAAGCAACCTTCACTCTTTCTGCACCTTGATAACCACCAAAAGCTTCGAGTCGTACCCCTTCATAATGAGCAATGACCGTTTCAGCTATGGCAAAGCCACGAGGATCTAGAAATTCCGATACCTTTACCTTTGTATTACGAGCGACGCTTTCAGCTGCATCAACCAGTTTAGCTGCAATGTCGCCTTCCCCTTCTGCGCGATAATACCGCAGAATTTTTTCCCGTTCACTCATGCTTTTTCCCCAAATCCTTTGATCTCTTTGTTGCCGCCATAACGGCATCAATTAGAGCTACGCGAACACCACCACGCTCAAGAGCATGTACGCCAGCAATCGCTGTTCCTCCTGGCGATGTCACCATATCGCGCAACTGAGCCGGATGCTCCCCTGTTTCAAGCACCATCTTAGCAGCTCCAAGCAATGTCTGCGCCGCAAGCGTAATCGACATGGCCCGTGGTAATCCAGCACGCACACCTGCATCAGCCAAAGCATCGACCATTAGGAAAGCATACGCTGGACCGCTGCCAGATAACCCTGTCACTGCATCCAAGTCTTTTTCAGCCACCCGAAC
The DNA here is from genome assembly GCF_018835585.1 of Pelorhabdus rhamnosifermentans. Lineage (NCBI taxonomy): Bacteria > Bacillati > Bacillota > Negativicutes > Selenomonadales > Sporomusaceae > Pelorhabdus > Pelorhabdus rhamnosifermentans. The sequence continues at coordinate 69,002 of NZ_JAHGVE010000004.1, read as the reverse complement.
AGCTTTCCCTGCTGACTGAAAAATCGTCAGTACATCCTGCGCCTGCTCTTCTGTTGCTTTACTACCCACAGCAATCGCAGCCATTCCTTGCCCGACAGCAAGGGGCGTATTCGGCATCACTCGAATGACACTGTTTTGAGCAAAAGCCGCTTCAAGACGCTCTAGTGTCAAGCCAGCCACAATCGAGACAACAAGCGTCTCAGGCTTCACCGCCGACTGAAGTGTTTTAAATACTGTCTCCACAACTTGTGGTTTAACCGTTAAAAATAAAATATCGGACTTTTCAGCTACCTGTCTGCTATTAACATTTGTTGTAATTTGAAACTTTTTTTCCAAAGTAGCTAATCTGTCCACATTAATATCAGCAACACAAATCTGGTCAGCCGCAACAAGACCTGTTTTGAGCAGGCCTGAAAGCAGCGCTTCAGCCATAGCTCCGCCGCCAATAAAACTAATTTTTGCTTGACTTAACATATTATCCTCCTATAGCTCCACCTTACTTCATCCAGGGTAAAACCGTCTTTTCACCATCATCACGCGATGCAAAAGACACATCGACATTATTGGGAGCACACAAAAAGATATGATTACCGATTTTTTGAATACTGCCATTTAAAGCATAAGTTGTCCCACTAATAAAATCAATCATCCGCTTAGAAAGATTATCCTCGCAATGCTCAAAATTGACTACGACAGGCTTACGATTTTTCAGATACTCTGCTACATTCTGAGCATCGTCAAAAGATAATGGTTCGACAACCATCACTTTCAGCTGTTTTTGGGCCGTGGGTAAATTAACAACATTACTACCTGCTATCAGTGTTCCTACACCTTTCTTGTTTTTCGGTTCAAAATCTTCTGGCTTTATCCGTTCGTCATCTTCTACAGGTTCCAACAAACCTAAACTACCCCATACTTTTTCCATTAATTTCATATTACTACCTCCTCGTCAGCTCAATATCATAATTACGGGCACCGAAAATGGCTGTACCGACCCTGACCATATTGGCACCTTCTTCAATGGCCACAGAATAATCATTCGTCATTCCCATCGACAACCATTCCATGGTACAGTTAGGTATACAAGCTTGCTTCAATTCCATAAATTTGTCATATAAAGTGTGAAATAACGGTCGCGTCTCCTCGGGATCATCAAAATGAGGCGCCACTGTCATTAATCCCGCAACAACAAGGTTGGGCAATGAACTCACCATACGTGCAAAATCAAGAACATCTGCAAGAGAAACGCCCTGTTTTGTTGCTTCTCCTGCCACATTGACCTCAAGCAGCGCAGGCTGAATTTTAGCCAATTCGCCAGCAACCCTGCTAATATGTCTGGCAAGTTTCTCGCTGTCAAGTGAATGGATTAAATCAAATAACGGAACGGCTTGCTTAACCTTATTTGTCTGCAGATGTCCTAACAAGTGATATTCCAGTTTGCGCCCGAAAATGTCATACTTCGCGACAGCCTCTTGAACTCGATTTTCACCAATCGTCGTTAATCCATAATCAATGGCTTGCTGCATTTCTGCTGGCGTATGATTTTTCGTCACGGCAATTAGCTTGACAGGTACAAGTGCTTGACCAGAAATATTCGCCCGCTCTCTCATGGCTGTCTGAATGTTTCGTTCAACAATTGCAATATTATTTTGAATGGACATGAGTCGCCCCTCCGTTCCTAATTTGAATTATTCGCTGATAAATAAATTTTTCCTCTTTGCAAATAGAAAATTTACATAAATAGTAATAAAATTCCTAAATTAACATAATTATATCACATTCGTTCATCCAAACAATAAGACTTGTGTTTCATTTAAGGCTTAAGGCAAAGAAATAATGGCCGCCATACGGCCTGTTTGCCCCCGTTCAGCACGATGGGAAAAAAATAAATCCTTATTACATGCTGTACAAAAATTGCTGCAAATAATATTCTCTTCCGCGACGCCAATATCCATAAGCTGCTTCGCATTGGCTTGCCATAAATCAAATTTCCACTTCTTTCCTTCTGGTTTGACAACACGTGCCCACCAGGAAAAGGCTCGTTGCAATTCAGAAATCACCTGCTCGTCTACCTCATAACTGCAAAAACCAATAGAAGGACCAATGCCTACAAGACAATCGACAGCCTGACAACCAAATTCGTCCATCATTTTTTGCACTGTTTTTTGAGCAATCGCCGCCACCGTTCCCTTCCAGCCAGCATGACTGACTGCCACTACTTTTTGTTTGGGGTCAGCAATAAGTACAGGAACACAATCGGCGTAACACAACATAAGAGAAAGTCCGGCTACATTCGTAATAAGAGCATCTGTTTTCGCGATGGAATCCTCGTAATTGAGCATTCCTTTACCAGCATCCACGGCTGTAACCACGGTAATGTGAGAACCGTGGACTTGCTCCGCTGTGACGGTATCATCAAAAGATACACCAACAGCCTGACAAAACCGTCTCCGGTTCGTAAGCACGTCATTTTTTTGGTCTCCCGTATGAAGAGCAAGATTAAGTGATTCATACGGCTTTTTGCTAACACCGCCATGTCGTGTAGAAATACCATGAGAAATACTATACTTATCAAAATGGGTAAATGTTCCTATTTTCATTCCTCGAATCTGTCGTAACTGAAACTCATTCATGAGATTCTCCTTCTATACAGACGCCGCAGCGACGACAACCTTCCCTGCAAGGTTCTGTTGCTTGCAGGCGTCGAGATTTTTCTAATTCCTGCTCTAAATAGCCTGGATTTAATCCCATATCAAGTACATGCCAGGGGAGACATTCACCAAATTCACGTGAACGATAAAGATAAAAATCTTCATTGAGTCCAGCCTGATCCAAGCCTTTTTTCAAGGCTTTTAAATTGCCCTTTTCTAAACAATGAACAAGAGGCTGAGCCAACCGCCGATCACCCCGGGCAAGTATGCCTTGAATATAGGCTTCTTTCGGTGATTCAATTAAAACTTCAATTCGCCTGTCACCACGCAAAGATTTCTTGATTTTTTTCAGACGATCTTCAACGATCTTCATCGGCGTCATTGGGAGCCATTGAAAAGGTGTAAACGGCTTGGGAACAAAGGGATTAATACTGAGCGTTAACTTGCCATTACTCTGTGACTGATCCATTTTTGCCTTCATATAACGAGCAAGAGTAATAATGGCCTCAATATCTTCGTCTTGCTCAAAAGGCAGCCCGACCATAATATAAAAACGAACATGAGGAATTTTGGCCTGAACGGCAAGGTCCATAGCCCGTTCTAAATCATCATTACTAATCCCCTTATTAATGACCTGTCGCAACTTAGTACTGCCTGCCTCAGGTGCTAAAGTTATGGTTCGCTGACCACTTCGAGCTAACATAGCTGCTAATGCGGGCGTAAGTGTATCCGCCCGGAGCGAAGCCACAGATAACGTCATATTTTTCTTTAAAATCATCGCACACAATGCATCAATTTCAGGGTAATCCGAAATAGCCGCCCCAACCAATCCCACTTTATTACGGTACTTTTGAGCGCGGTCAATAGCCTGTTCCAGTACAGAAAGTGGCTGAACCCGTGGTCTCCTGAAACAATAACCAGCCATGCAAAAACGACAATGCCGCCCGCAACCGCGGGCAATTTCAATTAAATACATATCCTTAAATTCCGTATTTCCGGTAACAACTGTCGTTTCGGCTGGATGGTGCCCAATATTTTTAATCCAACGTCGTTCAACACGTTCCGGGACAGCTTGCAGACAATCAAATCGTTCAATAATGCCCTCTGTACCATATACAGGCTGATAAAAACGTGGCACATACACACCCGGAACGCTCGCTATCTCCAGTAAAACCTCATCTCTACTGAGACCTTCTTGTTGTCCTTTCTCATAAACAGCAAGAATTTCGTGAATCACTTCTTCTCCCTCACCAATCACAAAAGCATCCACAAATTCAGCCAAAGGCTCCGGATTAAAGGTGGCACAGGGACCGCCAACAACAACAAAAGGGTCCTTATTTTTACGTTCTTTGGACCAGATCGGTACTCGTCCGAGCTTTAACATCGCGAGTAAATGAAGATAGTCCATTTCAAATGAAACCGCAAAAGCAACGATGTTATAAGAAGATAGCACCTTTTGCCGTTCCAAACTGAGTAACGGCATTTCGGTACGTTCATGATCAACTAAATCAGCCTTATCAGGATAAAAAAAACGGTCACAAAGCGTACCAACTCTCGAATTAATCTCCCGATAGATAACCTGAAAACCCAAATTAGACATACCCACATGATACGTATTCGGGAAAGCGAGTGCCACTTCCAGCCGATCGCCGGACTGACTCCTTTTTGGCTGTTCTTCTTGTTGATAACGTTCATATAATTTTTGTTTAATAGACCAGGACATAAGACAGCCTCCCAAATAATGCATCTACATAGAAAGTTTACCACGTGGTTAATTTTTTCCTGCTACTGATGTAATTTTATTCTGCAACCACTGTATTCTTTGTCTTGCTCAGATAAATTATGTAAAAAAGCAGTCCCATCTAAAATGAGACTGCCCAAATCCGCTTTTTTTACTTGATACTATGATGTTAGCTTGCCCAAGATCGCGCCGTCTTCTCGAGAGGCAAGACAGTAACGCAACCCTTTTGACGAGTTTGCTCCATATCAATAATTCGCTGATTGGCTGATCCCCGAAAAGGTAGATCAAGATCCTTTTCAGCCATTACAAAGGGTCCATCTACAAGGACATCAATCAATGACAATACCGGTACTCGTTGTACCTCTTCATACGTATAGCCTGTGTAAACCCAAATATTGAGACGTGGCTGACGACGTTTAATAAGATCAATTGTCTTAAACAAAGCTTCCGGCTGCGCCAAGGGATCACCGCCACTAAACGTAATGCCATGATGGATAGGCGTTACAAGGGCTAAAATTTTATCAACAAATTTTTCTTCTGATACCTCATACCCCCCTTCCATGGGAAGCAACAAGGGATTATGACAACCTTGACAATGACGCGGGCAGCCTTGCAAAAAAGCTGTCACACGCAACCCTACGCCATCGACAAGAGATTCAGCCAAAATATCTTTATATCGAATCATACCGAATCCTCCACTTCATCGAATAAAGCTTAGGTGTCTTGACGATGTATCCGTCTTGTAATAGTCGTTCCGCAAGAGGGGCAGGCATCGCTTTCAATCACACCAAGATAACCGCATTTTTCACAAAAATCAACAGGAAAATTAATACCAGCATAACCAAAATCGCAGCGTGCCATATGGCGAATAATGTCTTCAACAGCAGACAAGTTATTTACGGGCGGAGATGTAAATTCGACATAACTAATATGCCCGGCATTGCAGTATTTGTGATAAACGCCTTCTTTACAAATTTTATCATATGCACTGATGGAATAGTGCACAGGAACATGAAAAGAATTCGTATAATATTCTTGATCCGTTACACCAGGCAGAACACCATATTCCTTGCGATCCATCTTAACAAAGCGGCCTGATAGCCCTTCGGCAGGCGTTGCTAACAAAGAGTAGTTTAGATTGTAATAATCACAGGCCTTGTCGGCCTTATCACGCATAAAAGCCACAATTTCTTCACCAAGAACTTGACTGTCCTCACTTTCACCATGATGATGCCCCGTAAGAGAAACTAGAGCTTCAGCCAAACCAATAAAACCAATCGATAAAGTACCATGTTTAATGGCTTTTTCAATGCGATCTGTTGGCTTTAACTCATCCGAATCTAAATATAGATGCTGTCCCATCAAAAATGGCATATCTTTTACCCTAAGAGCCGCTTGCACTTCATAACGGTGAAATAGTTGCTCACAAACTAAATCAAAAATATCCGAGAGGTTTTGATAGAACTTCATGACATCCCGCTTGGCCTTAATAGCCAAACGCGGCAGATTAATCGTTGTAAAACTTAAATTACCACGTCCATCTGTTACTTCCGGCCCTCGCCGATTGGCAACTGTCCGTGTTCGACACCCCATATACCCCACTTGATCACCATAAGCAGCATTAAATGAAGCATCCATAAAACTAAATGTAGGATTTAAACGCTGCGCAGCCACGCGAATAGCTAATTTAAACAAATCATAATTGGGATCGCCTGGATTAAAATTAACCCCCGCCTTTAAACGAAAAATAATATTTGGGAAAATAGGATTTTCGCCATACCCCAAGCCTTTTTCATAAGCTAATAACACATTTTTCGTCACAGCTCGTCCACCCTTTGAGGTATCTTGCCCCAAATTCAGGCTGGAAAAGGGAACCTGAGCTCCCGCACGTGAATGCATGCTATTGAGATTATAAATCAGTGCCTCCATGGCTTGATATACTTCGTCATCACTAGCATTTTCCATATAAGGTGCCATATCGCGATCAAAAAAAGCGAAGCTCTGACCGCCATGCATATCATTTTGCGAACTTTGCAAAATAATAGCAGCAAGTGCAGTGGCTGATGATGGCCGCTTGGGCGGACGAATAAAACCGTGTCCATTATTAAAACCATGTTGGAGTAATTTTCCGAGGGGAATTTGCACACAAGTTAAAGTCTTTCCATAAAAATCGAGGTCATGAATATGAATATCCCCCCTCGTGTGGGCCGCAGCCATTTTCTCAGGAATTAATCGATGCAAATAATAAGTTTTACTTGCTGCACTGGCAATTTGCAACATCTTAGCTGAGGGAGAATTAGATACATTGGCATTTTCCCGACTTGTTTCAACCAAAATATCTGCCACTGCATCCATTAAATCGGATTTACCTTCGCGAATCCTTGTACGTTCTGCACGATAAAGAATGTAAGCTTTCGCTGTTTTCGCGTGACCTTGTTCGATCAATATTTTTTCTACGGCATCTTGGATATCATCGACTGCAAAAACATCCTGAGTATAATTTTTCTCAAGATACTTCATGACCTCAAGGGTCACTTCCATAGCAAGCTGTCTATTCGCGCCACCTACGGCTTTAGCAGCCTTAAACACAGCCTCCGTTATTTTCGTTTCATCAAAATCGACTTCGCGTCCATCTCTTTTTTTTACTTTTTGCAACATAAAAATTCCTCTCCCTACCCAATATATCTTTACTTTTTAGCTAATTTTTGATTTTCCATCAATTTTTGGAGTTCCTGCATGAAATTTTCAATATCCGCAAATTGACGGTAAACCGAGGCAAATCGCACATAAGCCACTTGATCTACATTTTTCAGATAACGCATAACAATTTCACCAATGAGTTCCGTCGCTACTTCCTTCTCAATCGTATTGCGGATTTCCTTTTCTACCTCATCGACTAAATTTTCCATAATATCTAAAGAAATGGGGCGTTTTTCACAAGAACGGATAATCCCTGTTAACAACTTTTCCCGATCAAAAAATTCTCGACGACCATCTTTTTTTATTACAACAAGGGGCAATTTTTCAATCATTTCATAGGTAGTGAAACGCTTGGCGCAAGCTAAACACTCGCGACGGCGCCGAATGGAACTTCCTTCATCAGCTGCCCGAGAATCAATTACTTTGCTTTCTCCATAACCGCAGTAGGGACATTTCATTTTTTCACCTTCTTATTGTATGATAAGTTAAGCAAAAAACCAAACCTCAAAAAAGGCCTCTCAACAGAATATACTATATCTGGTATGTATAAATCTAATTATACGGTATATCTAGTATTCCTGCAAAAAAAATCTATTTTGACAAAAAAATCTAACCCAAGACAAGCTCAGGTTAAAGCTTTTTTCATTGTTTCTGATGATGGAAGCGGTAATTTAATCATCTTTTCCCTGTCTAAACTAAGCAACTTTATCATCTGCAAAAGCTTGCCGTTCCGCATGGCTTGTGCATAATCGACACCAAAAGTCAGCTATACGGGGTAGTGGGATCATCCGTGTCACTAGGGGCAAAGTAAGATCATGATCGAGGTATGTTAGCAATATAATGAGTCTCGCCATCAAAACCCACTCCGCTATTTGTTTTCTTCCAAAAATTTATCAGAACGGTCAACTTGAAAATAAGTTCGATCAGCAACCATAATATAACGATTATCAAGCAATTCATCTAAAATAGGACTATCATGCTTACCCAGTGGTTTCAACAACTTTTTGTGGTATCTATGATAATAAATTTAGCTGTATTTCCACTGATTTGCTGCTGATATAATAAAAAAATGGAGTAAGGCTGATACCGTAAATTTGCGGGCCGTATCCTGCCGGGGTTCTACATTTTTTATTTTGGATATAACGGATAAACTTCCGAAATAGTCTATAAAGCCCAGCGGAAGCATAGCTGTCATGGATGCTCCTATTGGGTCAACAATGTATATTAGGGGTAGCAATGTCGAAAAACCACATATTATACTTTCATTATCCCGAACGGGAGCTAGATATGAACCATATTCATTCCGTAGGTTTAAAAAAGATAAAAGATATGTTATTCTTGCTTATTTATTGAATTTAAGCCAGGATTTAAATGATTTAGCTATTGAAATTCATGACCGGCATAATTATCTTGATTTACTAGGGATCACGTCACGAAACGGAAAAAATCGTACGCTAACCAGATATTGACAATTAAGTTTAACTGCGCTGTATTACCATATAACCCCATCTACTTTGCGGGTGGTGTCAGCTTCGCTGGTACTGGAAAAAAGCGGAGAATAAAGAAATAATCTCCACAAAATTTGTGGAGATTATTTCAGGCAATGTTAGATTGTATCAACGGACTCAAAAAAGCACGATAAATGGCGAAGCGAATAGGCCCCTTTTTCAGTTCTACTTACTTCTCCAATGACAAGTACCCCCGAATGAACAAGCACCATGCCCTTCTCCAACACCATTATATTGTCCCGTTGGGTAACCATCACTTTTCATCCAAGTAATTTGAATGAGACCACCTTCATATCCCCCTCCCGCTGCAAAATATTGAGCTGTATCACGAAAAAAGACATCCCAATCAACTACATTATATATACCACCAATAGTTCCTCCTTCGCCTACCAGAGGACAATATGACTCTTCTTTAAAATACCATGGTTGATCAAATGGAGCACAGAGAATTTCACTAAGCGTAAACGGAGTACACTCAATAGTAGCAGCTGCTCCAATTATTCCACTTGGCATTCCATTTATACAAGTTAAAACACCATCACTATAAGGCATGTGTTTGAGAAGATCATTAATTTGATTGATATCAAATTTGTCTTTTAAGGTTTTAAAAGTTAATTGTCGACAAGCTTCCCAAAAATTTTTGTTACACAACATTTTTCTTGCTTTACACAACAATTCTTTTGCTTTTTCGTTACACAACAAATTACTTGAATGTTTGTTACGCAAAAACTCAGACAACCAATCACTTGACATATAAAAACCCTCCCGAGCTTCTTTATTGGTATCCTAATATATACTATTCATTGATTTATTATACGTGATATGTTAACTTCCCAAAGGGATGACTTCACGAAACGGAGTATTCAGTTATGTTATACACCTTAAAATACAATCCATATTGCATTTATCAGTAACAAGTACTTTGCTGACACTTGTCCACTTAAAATTTAACCTTCCAAATGCACCTAAATCCCTTGTCGCCCGCTAATACTAATAAAAACGAAAACCCGTTAACTGCCATAAATTTTTACAAAAGCTAACGTAATACCCACCCAACATAGTCCTTTCTGAGCAACAACGTCCTCATTTTACTTACGGATTGGCTTTATACCATGCATTATATTAAATTCCATGGACATTTTTGCTATAAAATTCTGATGGGCTCATCCCTTCAATTCTTTTAAATATCCTGCTAAAATAAAATTCATCAGTAAATCCAAGTGTTTGTGATCTTCCTTTACTCTTTTATTACCTTCAATAATAAGCTCTTTCGCTTTATCAATTTTCATCTTATTAAAAAGTTCAATGACAGAATATCCTGTAGTCTGAAAACGCTTGATAAATAAGGAGATGATAACTGCACCAGCTCTGACAATTCAGTCATAGTCACTCTATTATTTATATTTTGATGCATATATTGAATAATGTTTTCCACTTTTAAAGAAGTTGAGTAATTCTAAAATAGCATACCTTCTTTAACCGAATTCCTTTTTTTCAATTATAATACTGCCCTTCCCCTGGGTAACAAAAACGAGTTTATGATGTTAAATTGTTCTGACAATTTTACTTGGATATCTTCCAGTTTCATATTCACGTTATCCTCCACAATTTTATGTGATTGTAACTATGCGTATCACAAGCATATCTGTGTGCCTATTTTTTATTTCAATCATTCGGTATCGGCTCACTCTGAAATTTTGGAAAATCATAAAGATAGTTTAACATTGTCTTATACAAAGAAAGTTTCATTTGGCTCCCCACTATTAGTTAACCTGTTACATATTATGTTAATAATCATGTAATGTTCCAATGAATGGTAAAAGAAGATAGTCCGGACCCTCCAATTTCAATACTCGCGGAAAGATTCCACCAACCGCATACCTTTTCATTCAGTTCCTTAGCATGTGATATTCGCTTACGCAAAAAAATCAAGACTTTGTAATTGATTACAAAGTCTTGATTTACCTAGAAGGAAATACGCAAGATCGAGCCGCCGACCTCTACATCATCATTTTAAACTATCAAAGAAACAGAATTATTCAATTATAAAGCGGTTGTTTCCCGCCGACTCCTCGCACTGCCTTCCTCAAAGTATCTGAAGATATTCGGAATCGCCGCAGCAATTGGCTGCTGGAACAGCATAAGCAGAGCAATGGGAATAGCTACCGTCGGCGGGAAGTAGGTAATGGCTATGACAAGTCCGCAACTGGCATTACGCATACCGACACTATAGACCATCGCCATCGTAATATCGCGGGATCTGTTAGGTATACATAAGGAACCTATATATCCGAGAGCGTAAGCGGAAATTACCATAATCAATGCAACAATGATCATCTGAACGGTATCTAGTGACCAACTAATGGCTGGTGATACGAGCGACCCGTTAAAAAGCATAATAATGAACAAAGCCAGTTTGGAAGTAATCCCTCCCACGCCCTTCGAAAAACCAGCTGTTTTACCACCTGTCCAATCATAAAACAGCATTCCTGCTATGCTCGGAATAGTCACCATTAAAAGAAGCTGTATTACCAAGGAAACATAGTTGATATCCACCATCTGACCCATTATTATATTAAAGTAAACTGGCAGCAGCGCAGGAACAATGAGAGTATCAAAAGTAACAGCCACAAGGGCTATGGGTATATTGCCCTGAGCAAGGGCTGTCCACATTATCGATGTAACGCCTACTGGAATTGCGGCTGCCACCAACAACCCCAGTTTCATTTGGGGTGCGTCTGAGTAAAACAGGTTCCCCAATAGCCAAGCAGCTAGCGGCGTCACAATATGAATAAGCAGCAAAATGAATAACGGAATCCACGGTTTGCCTATCACCTGAATAAAGCTCTTCAAACTTGTACCAAGCGAGGTAACAAAAGTCATATAAGCAAACAATGAAACAAGGAGACCACGCACCAATGTACTATCCGGAACTTTCAGTATGAAACCAATGATCAGTGCTGACAGTACCAACAAGAACATTTTTTTCCCCAACCAAGCGTTGGTCGAAGTACATTCTATTCTCATAATCAACCTCCCAATAAAAAACATCTGCCGATATTATTAATTTAACAAACTGTCTTAATACTTACTCAAGGATTTAACCGCAATTGGTAATATAAAACACAATTCAATATCGCTCGAACATCTTCAGGTATCTCCACAAAATTACAGCCAAAGTTATTGCCCTGTTGCCAAATGACTCTTGCTGTGATATGAATACATCCTAACTCCTGAGGCAAAAGCAACCGGATTAGCGAATTAGGCTCCAAATACTGCTTGGCTTGCAGCAATATTCCTTCTAAACTAATATTCATTGCAATGGCATCTATATAATGCTCGTCTTCTTCTCCCAATAAGATTTTCACCGGCACATCAACATCGGCACGAGGAAAATCTCGATTTTCTTTCACAACTACGACTCCTCGCTCTTCAAGAGCTTGCTCAACCCATGTGCGATCCCAGGCCAGATTTGCAATATTTTCTATTGTTTTCAGCTCTGCTCGGGATTTAGCTTTGGCTTTTTCCAACAAATTCTCAGCATCACGCGGATTAATGACGACAATACCGTCTTCATCGCCGACTAAGATATCTCCGGGATGAACAACGACTCCTCCGCAAGCGACAGGAACATTGATTTCGCCAGGTCCGTCTTTATAAGGCCCAGCCGGAGTAACTCCTGCCGCGTAAATAGGAATACCCAATTTTTTTAATGCTCCTATATCGCGAATAGCACCATCAATAATAAAGCCACCGATCTCCCGCTTCTTCCCCCACAAAGCCATCAATTCTCCCATAATGGAGTTTGTCAAGTCACCTTGGGCATCCACTACCACAATATCGCCAGGTTGCGCAAGATCAAGTGCTCTATGCAGCATAAGATTATCACCAGGACGGGACCTAACAGTAAAGGCTGGTCCAAGTAAGGGGACGTCGTTGATTGGGCGTATTTTGGCATCCATGCATGACATGCGGTTCATGTTGTCCGCTATATTGGCTACAGGTATCCCGGCAAAACCATCTATTAGCGCTTGGGGCGGCCGATTAATTTGCATAAAAATGCGTAATCCTACATTTGACAAAATACATCACTCCATTTCTATTATTTTTTTGTCGGTCTACTAATAAAACCTTTTTCAAAAAACAAAACCAGCCCTATGGCTGGTTTTGCGTTTGGCATTAACACCAAATGGCAACCTGGCAATCATAGGCATTCATACCTTTAGACCCATAGCTTTGCGCCCTTATCTTTCAATAAGTTTGCCTAATCTGAACTTATTATAAAGAAAACTTATTAACCGCTTTTTGCAGTTCATCAGCCGTATCTACCAATGCTTGACTAGCCTTACTTATTTGGTCTGCCGACGCAACTTGTTCTTGGGTAGCGGCTGAAACCTGAAGGGTCTGGTTGGCGTTGTTTTTGCTCATACTATCAATATCCCTGATCGCGGTCACAACTCTTTGACTATTCATTGACATATTTTCTATAGCGGCGGAAATATCCTTGATTTGTTCAGACACTTGATTGGTCATTGTAATAATTTCATTAAACGTCTGTCCAGCTTCGCTTACTATATCGGTTCCCAGTTTCACCTCGGTACAACCTTTGTTCATAGCTGCAACTGCTTTATCGGTATCTGTCTGTATTTCACCAATTAAGAGAGCAATTTGTTTAGTCGCATTCTCCGATTGTTCGGCCAGTTTGCGTACTTCCTCGGCCACCACCGCGAAGCCGCGTCCCTGTTCCCCTGCACGCGCCGCTTCTATCGCCGCATTCAAGGCCAGCAAATTAGTTTGACTGGCGATGCCAGAGATGGTATCGATAATTTGACCAATTGCGGTGGACCTTTCTCCCAGATTCGCAACGACTGCCGCCGAATCTATGACACTCGTTTCAATGCTGCGCATTTGAGCAACAGCATTGTTTATCGATTCTCCGCCATTTGTCGCCAACTTGGCAGTCCCTTCCGATACTGAAGCAACGGTTGTAGAATCTGAAACAATTTGTTGAATATCGGAAACAATCTGAGTCACGAGATCTGTGGCAGCATTGGCAAAACTCACTTGTTTTTCAGCGCCTGCTGTAATCGCCTCAATTGCACTTGTCACTTGTTCGGCTGTAGCCGCCGATTGCTGTGCGCTCGCTGTCAGTTCTTCGGAAGCTGCCGAAACTACTTCAGTGGAAACGATGACGTTCCTAAGCAGTTCTTGAAGTCCGCCAACCATTGCGTCAAAATTTTGCGCTAGCTTGCCGATTTCATCTTTCCCTTGGTTATTTATATTTATATTTAAATTACCGCTTTTTAGGCTTTCTGTCGCAGTTACCAATTGAGTAATAGGCTTGGTCATCCGATTGGCAACGACAATACTGATTAAAATGACCATTAACATCGTAACAGCTAAAACCATTAAATTGGTCAACAGCATCCTATTACTGACGGCATTATACTCCTCATAGTTTTTTTCCATACAGATAATCCAACGCGTTTGAGGATCATAAACATAACTTACTAATTTGCGAACACCGTTTTCCCCAGCGATCTCTTCTGATCCGCTTTTTCCGCTAATCGCCTTTTGGACAAAGGGAATGCTGCTCATATCTTTGACTTCTGTTGAACCATCGCCATCAGGGTAAACGATGACTTTGCCATCTTGATCCAGTATGTATGCTGTAACCCCGTTTACTGACCATTTTTTAACAACCTCTTTAAAAGCCTCCAGGTTAATCGTCGCTTGTAACACCCCAACAACTTTTCCGTTATCCGATCGTACAGGAGAAGCCAGTATTACGATAGGCTTTCCTGTTGTCATGCTTATCATCGATTTAGAAGCAACCTCGTCTGTACCGCTCATGGCTTCTTTATAAAATTCCCGTTGAGATACTTTGCCCAATTTAATGTCATCGCCTCTTACAACTTGGTTGCCTTTATCGTTAGAAAGAGCCATACCAATATCGGTATATATTGTTTGAACGTCAGCGATTAGTTGCTTAGAAGCCGGAAGATCGAAATTCTTGACGGCAGTAGTGTGGGAAATCGCTTTGACAATCTCCATGCGTTTATTGACATACGATTGTACCTCCGTTCTAAAAACGTCAACTTTTCCGGAATTTATCGCCAGATAATCTGCCTCTAGCGGTTTAGAAACTAGTGAATGGGAAATAAAAGTGGAGATAAGTAAGGGAATACTACTCACGAGCATAAGTAATATAATAATATTTTTTTTCATTGATTTATTGCCCCCTTTAGAAGTTCTAAGAAGTGTGATGTTAGATTTATTAGCTGGAAATGAAACAATAAAAACCCGAACAAAAGCCCGAGTTTAATACCTTGTACAAGGGCAGCCTGGCAATCATAGATTGATAATTAATCCTTAGACCCATAGCTTTGCGCCCTTACTTTTCAGTAAGTTTGCTAAATATTTTTTTCACTTACCAGAAACAACAAGTGATATCCGCCAAAGATTATCAAAACACTTCTCTTAGAGAGTAGCGTAAATCTACATACCCAGTCAATAAACATTAGCAAGTCTTAACAATTAGGCAGTCTAATTTAACAAAACGGTCGTGAAGCGCGAATATAGACTATCCTTATCAATTACTTCCGTTTTTTCCATAATCAGTGATACGGTCATCTCGACTAAATTTTAAGCAAAATTTTTGGAACCACATGCATAGCAAAAAGAAGGAATACTCACACATAAATGCATGAGCATCCCTTCTCACATTAAATATACTTGATTTCATGTATATTACCATTCGGCTTGTGTTCCATCATAATTCTTCCATTTAGGATTTTTCCAAACAAGTCCTTCCTCCGAAACCTTTTTTACCAACTCTTCATCAATTTCGAGTCCTAATCCTGGTTTATCTGGTAAATTAACAAAGCCATTTTGATATTGAAATATCTCTTTATTTTTTACAAAATCCAATAAATCAAACCCTTTATTATAATGTATTCCTAAGCTTTGTTCCTGAATAAAAACATTTGGTGAACATGCATCAATCTGTAACGTAGCAGCTAAAGCAATCGGACCATATGGAGCATGGGGAGCTGCTGCCATATCAAAGCTTTCTGCTGTTGCAATGATTTTTCGCGTCTCTAAAATACCACCAGCCAAAGCTACATCAGGTTGAATAATATCGATAACCCCTTGCTTAAATATATTTTTATATTGCCAACGAGTACAAAGCCTTTCACCTGTAGCCAAGGGCGTAGAAGTATGTTTAGCAACTTCCTCAAAAGCCTCTTCATTCTCTGGTAAAACAACTTCTTCTAGAAACATCAGCTTATACGAATCTAAGGCTTTTGCTAATACCTTTGCCATTGGCTTATGGACTCTTCCATGAAAATCTACGCCTATACCAAAGTCCTCACCAAGTGCATCCCGAATAGATGCTACACGATCTACCACAGCTTGGATTTTTGCATAAGAATCAATATAATGCAGTTCCTCAGTTGCGTTCATTTTTACAGCATCAAAGCCTCTATTTTTTCTATCCAATGCTTCTTTTACAACATCGTCTGGGCGGTCGCCACCGATCCATGAGTATACTTTTATTCTGTCTCTCGCTCGTCCACCTAGCAACTCATAGATAGGCATATTGCAGAACTTGCCTTTGATATCCCAAAGTGCCATCTCAATACCAGATACAACAGTAGTATTGATCGGCCCACCTCTAAAAAACGTCTTATACAATTCCTGCCATAAGCTTTCAATAGCAAAAGGATTTTTTCCAATAAGATATTGTCCCATTTCTTCAGCACCAGCCACAACTGTTTCTGTCTTGGTGCCAGATATCATTTCACCCCAACCTTCTACTCCTTCATCCGTCGAAATTTTTATAAAAATCCATCTCGGTTTGACGCGATAAATCTTAATTTCTTTAATTTTCATAGCAAATCTCTCCATTTCATTAACAAAGAATTTATCAACAATGACAGGAAAACATGATAACGCATTCCATCATTATCCATACTTATTCTTCCTGTGCAATGGTAGCATTACCCGTTGGTTTGGCCTTGAATTTTTCAATATATAGCCATATGGCAATAATAGCGACAATTAACACTGGAAGACTAATCCACAAATTACTGATAAAAGCAGTGTAAACTAAATAACTAACCGTCAAACTGGTGGCTGCAAAAGATGATATTCCACCACTGGCTGCCAAATCAATACCAACCGATGTAGCTAAACTAGTAAGGACTGGCGACGTAGCTGTTCCTGCCAATAATATGGCACTCGTACAAACCAAACCGATTAATATACTCCTAAATAGATTTCCATTACACAAAGCCACGACCAAAGCAACTCTAAACGGAATAACGGCTAAGTCAGCAAATGGTAATACTCTGTTGCCCGGAATAACGGCTGCCATAAGAATTGTCAAAGGAATAACAATAAGCGCTGCAGTAATAACAGTTGGATTACCGACAACAATCGCCGCATCCAATCCAATTAAAAACTTTCTTCCCTTAAATTTTTCTTTCGTTAATTTTTGAGCAGCTGCAGATATCGGCATCAGACCTTCCATAAATAACGCAGTCATCTTAGGAATTAAAACCATAACAGCTGCCATATTTACTCCCAGAGAAAATATACCTGTTAATGGATATTTTGCCAAAGCACCAATACCACAACCTAAAATCAGGCCCATAAAAATGGGTTCACCAAAGAATCCTAAATATTTTTGCGCATCTTTTGCTGAAAAATCTATTTTATTTATTCCGGGGATATGATCGATCAATTTATTTAATGGTACCGCTATAATAATCGAGGATAATGCCGACATGGTTGGTAAAGATACCCCTGGTATCTCAAAATATTTCTCTACCACCGGCGCTGTCCAATCTGCTAGTTTAAAGGATATGACAGCCATTACTAACGCTGCCCCTAAGCCAAGAAAAACATTATCCGTTACAAAATAAACCATAATACCCACAATAGCCATATGATGGTAATTCCATATATCAACATCTAAGGTATCAGTCAGTTTGAAAAAAAGCAAAATAATATTTGTAATCAAAATTCCAAAAATCAATAATGGGATAATGGGTGAAGACCATGTAACTGCCGCTATAGCGCCCCAGCCAACATCTAGAATATCTAAATGAATGCCAAAATTCTCAACCATAGCTTTTGCCGCCGGTCCCAAATTATCAGACAATAAATTGATGACCAATTTGATTCCGGCAAAACCGATAGCAATCGTTAATCCTGATCTAAAAGCTTTTATTAATTTCACCCGAAAAATAAGCCCGATAATCGTTATAATTATTGGTAGAAGAACAATCGGCCCTGCTTTTAGCAGTGTATTAAAAACAGCATATACAATATCCATTTTTCACAGCCCCTCTATTTAATCGCATTGATAATTTTTTCTATAGTTTCTTCTTCACCAATGCCCGTAAGCAAAGCAATGGCTCCAATGACTGGAATGTTAACATTACCGCCAGCAAATTTTCCTGTAGTAACAAGCAAATCATAATCTTCTGCTTTAGATTCAACCTCTAATAATTTACATTGCGATACTGAGACAGATAACCTTTTTTCTTCACAAGCTTCACGAATTTTCTGTGCAACTACCGTTGAAGTTGCAATTCCATTTCCGCATGCTACCAATACTTTTTTCATTTGTATCTACTCCTTCAATTTAAATAATATAATATCGTTGCATGGATATTATCCAGACTATTACTTTTAAGCAATTTTTCCAATTCGTCTTGTTTTTGGATCAATTGAATAATCTTTTGCAACATTTCAATTTGTCCGTGTGGTTGATTTAAGGCAATCATTATCACTATACTGACTTCTATATCCTTGTCCGGATCATCCATAGATTTAAAGATCACCGGCGTATCTAAAATTCCTACAGCCAAAGCGCTTTTTTTTACATAAATACAATCAGTATGTGGAACAGCTACATTAATTCCACCCGTCAATAATCCCGTCGGATATGTTTTCTCTCGGTTTAAAATTCCTTTTTCATAATCATTTTTTACATAACCGGCATTCAAAAGTTTACCTGCCAGAAAACTTAGAATATCTTCTCTGGTTTTTCCGTTACTTTCAATTTTAAAAATCATTTTCTTATCTATATTCAATGGTTCTTCCATATTTAAGCACCCTCAATTTTTTCTTCAAAGTTCTTCAACGAATTTTTTAAAGAATCTTTATTACTATTTACGATATCTTCGGTTTGAAAAATACCTGATGCTATCCCAACATATTTTGCTCCCGCCAAAAAATACTCTCGTACATTTTGTATATTAATTCCTCCGACAGCCATCAATGGTAACTCCCCAAAAGGAGCCCTTATATCTTTAAAAAACTTACTGCCAACGATATCTGCCGGAAATACCTTGACAATATCCGCACCATCTTTAATGCTTTGATAAATCTCGGTAGGTGAATATGCACCTGGTACACTAATAACCTGATGTTCTCTACAAAATTCCAGCATTTTTTTAGAAAACATATTCGGCGCTAAAACAAAGTCTACTCCAATATTAACTACATCCTTTAAATCTGCTTCATTTAAAACAGTTCCTGCACCAACAGAAATCTCTTGACCATATTTCTGAACAATCTTTTTAATAATAGTTTTGGAATCACCTCGATTCAAAGTAATTTCTACGGCATTAATTTTACTGTTTTTCATGACTTCAACAACGGCTTCGACTTGCTGATAATTATAACCTCTCAAAATAACTATCACTTTTGAAAAGTCCGTCAACCTTTGTTTCATATCCCTCTATGCTCCTTAAATAAAAAGTAGGTATAAACCACAATAAGGTTTATACCTACTTTTTATTGCAATTACCATGCCAACCAATTTGGCTAAAATTGTTTTTCAAACAAAATTTCTTTGATTCTTTCCATAGATGTCGCCTTTTTCAATTCCTTTAATGCTTTTTCATTTGATATAATGTCATAAAATTCACTTATATATTTTTGATCCCTATCTTGAAATGCAAACAAAAACACTAAATCTGCCATAAAGTCATTTTCCCATGCAATAGGTTTCACTAAAGTAGCCATTGCCATGGCAGTTTTAGTAACATACGCTGAATCTCCATGCGGTATTCCTATACCCCCTTTTAAATAAGTTGCTCCAATACTTTCCCGTTTGTATACACTCAACACAAATTGATCGCTTACAGCACCAAAGTCTACTAATAATTGCGATAATTTGTCAATGACCTGTGTTTTATTCGATGAAACTAAATTGCAAAGAATCAACTTATCATCCATTATTTTATACAAAACTGCTTTATTTTCATGATCCGTGTATAGTATTTTATGAATTCGCCTAATCCCTGCACTCCTGAAAACCTCATCTGTTGATAAAAAGGGGATATTTTTGACCTGCGGATTAATGCTTCCTACAATGGCTATAATATGATAGCTGCGCTGAATTTCATAAATATTTTGCTTCAGCTTCGTTTCATTTAACGCAGCAATTGTAAATAAACGTACTTCATCTTCTATATGCATAAACTTTTTTTTAACATAAGCCGCTAGACTACAAGCGGTCCCCTCTCCTGTCATACAAATAAATAAGATTGCCTTTTTTTGCGCCAACTCACCTATATCCATGTTTTTCGATAAATATTTATCTTCATAGATTGCGGATACAATATTATCCAGCGTAATATCCATCAAAGCCGCTCTTCGAACAGCCTCCAATACCATCGCTGTATCCACGCGATCTATACTGATTGTCTTAATCCCTGTTCTCTTTGTAATAATTTCTCCAAAGGATACTAGAGATCCCATATCAACCAACAACAAGCAACCTTTTCCTTCATCTATTTTTTCTACAAGTTCGATTGTCTCTTTTAATACAGCCTCGGGTGTTTCGTTAAAATCTACATCTATACTCGTTGCATAATTCATATTAAGAAATTTATTAGCCACTTCCACCATAGCCGAGGCAACTCTTCCATGTGTTAAAACAATAATCTTAACTTTTCCTTCCTGCATCTTTTCATGCCGAGAAAAAGTTCTTAAATACATTGCGATCATAGCAATTTCTTCTTTTGGAATTTTCGTTTGCAAATTTTTTTCTATTTCTAAAATCAGAATTTTAGCGATTCCATATTCCTTCTTATAATTACTTGCAATATTATCAATATCGACCTGAAAAGATTTATATACACCTTTACAGATTCTTTCATATAATGTACTCAAATGTATTGCCAAAAAATAATATACACGTTCTTCTAATTCTGGTATGTATTCTTTAGCAATGTCGACCGCCTTTTTTACAGTTCTGATGATTTTTTCGTCAACAATCGATTGTAATTCCACAATGGCCTTATCCAACGTTTCTTCTGTCCCCAAATGTTCTTTAAATGTATCTCTTATCTGGGATTGAATAATTTTATTAATTTCTCTTCCATCCACTCCACTGTTCTTTAATTTTTGAAAACTATGCTCTATTGTCGAATAAATGGTGTCAAATGACCAATCTTGCATTTTATCGTCAACATTTTCTATGGAAGCTGTTGGATCTATAAACAATGGATTTTTAATATATTTTTCTATTTCAACTCGATTCGTATTCTCTAGTGTATTAAAATTTTCATATTTCATTAAATCTTGCGCCCTAACGGTTATTTCAGCATTTCCTGATGATACTGATACGAGAAAGGCATTTGCACAGGCCACTTTAATATCACTAAATAATTGGCCAATATTCCCTGGACATTTATATAACATCAGATATTTTATAACTGCAGTATCTACTTTTATAAGCTGTTTTGTCTGCGCTGCCTCGCTTGTAAAAATTTTTTTGATAATTTCATACCGTTCCTTCGCAGATCGCTCCGATAAAATCGGAATATCAATAATCATCGGAATTCGACGCCTGAATGTCAATAGCAAGGAAGACTCGATATTTTCCGTCGTTGCAGCAATAATCCGTACATTAATTCGCCGTACCGACGTTTCTCCCAAGCGCCTAAATTCCCCTCTATCCAATATAGAAAAAAGAATTTCCTGTCCCTCACTTGGTAAACGATGAACTTCGTCCAAGAAGAGAATCCCCTGATTTGCTTTTTCAATTAAACCGAATTTGGTTGCGTCGGCCCCGCTAAAAGCACCCTTTACATAACCGAAAAGCTGGGTAAGAAGTAGTTGCGGGTTATCCGCATAATCCGCACAATTGAACACAACAAAAGGAGCTGTTGCCGACAAAATGGAAGATTCGACAGCAAATTTATACATATTTTCGGCTAAATAAGATTTTCCCACTCCTGATGGTCCAATAATTAAGGTATTCAACCCGTGAGGTGGATAAAGCATGGCTGCTTTCGCTTGATTTATCTGAACTCTCAGGCCAGATTGATATCCGATAATATGATTAAATGCTTCACTTTCCTTTTTCTTGTTGTTTCCTGAATAATCAAGCTTCGCTGTCTGCTCACTTAAAAAATCATTTTTTCTATGGTCTTCTATTTCAGCAGAATATTTTTTCGTAACTTCTTTCTGTAACTTTCCAGCTGTATAACGAGATATTTTATAGCCAGCCTTTTGGAGTAACTCTGTAAATTTTCGTTCTGAAATATTTTCATTCCTTGATAAGATCAACATAGCTTCTTGAATAATACTTTCTTTTCGGCGTTCTCTAGAATCGGGTATACCATGATTGCATCTTAATTCAATCACTTTTTCCCTGCGTATCCCAATCATTTTTGCTATTGACAAATCTGTTAAAGGATTTTTCTTGTCTTCACCTTTTATAATATTCAGTATTTCATCCATCATGTTTTCACCTACTAAGAATATTTTATCTAAAATCCCCTTATAAATCTATAACACGGATTTATTAATTAAAAAATTTAAAACAAAATTTTCTAAAACTTCTCTCTTAATTCTTTTCTTAATTGAGCAAATTGTCAAGTCCACCTCCACTTGCGAAAAAACTGCATATGATTAAGGAAATACATGATGGAATTATGCCAGAACAAACAAAATGAACCTTAATCAGCAAATTGACTAAGATCCATTTTATTTATTCATAATGATCAAACCCGTGAAAGAACACAAATTATTTTCTTCACTTTATCACCTGCTCGTTCCTGAAGGTGTGACCGCTCAATTATATCTAATGCAAATTAGGACTTGTTTGATAAAATTTATTACTTATGATACAATAAATGCAATTAAATATTTGGGGGAGCTTGTTTAGCAGGCTGAGAAAAAGTAATCAAACTTTGACCCATATACCTGATTTGGATAATGCCAACGTAGAAATAAGGGGATATGCCGCTATGGGTGTATCCCATTTATATTTGTTTTCGGGATTTGAGTCCGAAGAGGTGAAGGAGGAGCGTCCTGCACCTTACCTTATAACAAAAAAACAACTAAATAGCGAGGGAGCTCGTGTTTCGAGATGAGAGGAAGCTTTCAGCTTCGACCGACCTGACATGGTTTATGCCATATAGGGGGATGCTATTTAGTTACACGAGAAATATACCTTAATAACAATATTTATCCTTCTATATGACATACCCTGTCAAATAGCAGATATTTAAGCACTTTTATGCTTAAAAATAAATATGTTTGAGAGGTATTTTTTATGGAAAGAAAATCCGGGCTTTTAAAAATGATCATGCTGTCCATGATGATAGCACTTGGCGTAGTAATTTCACCGATTCTTCGTATCGAAGGAATGTGCCCTATGGCTCATTTTATTAACATCGTGTGTGCCGTCTTGCTGGGACCGTGGTATGCCCTACTCTGTGCAACTCTAATCGGCATAATCAGAATGATGTTCATGGGTATTCCGCCTTTGGCTCTGACTGGTGCCGTTTTTGGCGCAACGCTATCAGGAATTCTTTACAGAATTTCTAACGGAAAACTGATTTGCGCTGTGATAGGAGAAGTTATCGGAACAGGCATCATCGGAGCAATTGTTTCTTACCCAATTATGGCCTTTATTTTTGGAAAAGCAGGGCTTACATGGCTGTTTTATGTTCCTCTGTTTATTTGCGGAACGCTTATTGGCGGAACGATTGCCTATTTTTTTCTTACCGCGCTAAGGAAGTCGGGTATGCTGGCAAATCTTCAGAAAAGCTTGGGAGCGAAAATTTATGATAAACCAAATGCTTAACATAACTGATCTATTAGAAATAAGACACCAAATTAAAGCAAAAAAACCGCTTATTCACTGTATAACAAATCACATTTCAATTAATGACTGTGCAAATGTTGTACTTGCTGTTGGCGCAAAACCGATTATGGCAGAACATCCCGCCGAGGTTTCCGATATCACAGCATCTTCTAAGGCACTGGCCGTAAATCTCGGTAACATAACAGACACTCGCATGGAATCAATGCTGATTTCCGGCAAAACGGCCCTTGAAAAAAACATTCCATCGATCATTGATATTGTTGGAGTCGGATGCAGTAACCTTCGTCTTGATTTTACAAAGAAATTTATTTTCGCATGTCATCCAAGCGTTATTAAAGGAAATATGTCGGAATTGAAAGCTCTCTGTGGCGTTGAAAGCGGTGCAAAAGGCATTGATGTCGGTGAAAAAGATAAGATTACGGAGGATAATATAGCTAATAGCCTAGCCCTGCTAACATCGCTGTCTTCGAAGACAGGTTCTGTTATTGCAGCAACAGGAGTGGTTGATATTATCACCGACGGAACGGATACATACCTTATTGAAAACGGCTGTGAAATGCTTTCAATGATAACAGGAACGGGCTGTATGCTGAATGTCTTGGCTGCAACCTTTATCTCAAATAAAGATATCATTGGCGGAACGGTTCTAGCGACAGCTTTTATGGGAATATGCGGAGAACTTTCCCAAAACGTGGAACTTCTCGGAAAGTTTAAAACAACACTTTTAGACTATATATTCAGCCTATCAGACCACCAATTTAAAGAAAAAATAAAATACCATTTTTGCAAATAGGTACTACGCTGACTCCACTCCCCAAAAATCCGCTAGTATATAGGCAACTGTTAGCAAACGAATTCCATAATATCTATTTCCAATTCCTCTTCCAACGCGATACATTGTCCAGTCAACGTTTGAACGACAGGCCGTGTAAAATATTGTTCATTCAAATAAATAATTTTAGCAATCAAACCATTACTTAACTTGACTAAAGAACCTACCAAACATTTCTTAGCGTGCTGAATAAAAGTCATACATATTTTGGGGTCCATCATACCATACATCATTTGGCATAATTCCTTCAGCGCCAAAATTGGAGAAATCGCTTGACGATATACACGTTGGGAAATCATAGCATCATAAACATCGGCGACAGCAATAATCCTTGCAACTTGCGAAATATCGCCTGCCTGCAGTGATGAAGGATAACCACTCCCGTCTAATCGTTCATGGTGCTGTAAAATTCCATTCTTAACTATATCATCAATATCATCTGCCCCTTGCAAAATTTCATATCCAAATAAAGCATGCTTTTTCATAAGCTCCATTTCCTCTGGCACTAATTTGCCGGGCTTATTCAAAATAGCTAAAGGAATACACACCTTTCCTATATCATGCAACAGCCCTGCCGTTACAAGCTGTTTACTCTGTAGTTCCGTCCATTCTAGCCATTTTCCGATAATTCCTGCAAAAATTGCCACATTGATGCTATGCCTGAAAAGATAATCACCCGTATGATTAAAAACATGCAAATAACTGAATACAGAGTCTGATTTAAGCAATAGCGGCATAAGCGTTTCATCAGTAAATTCATGAAGCTGTGTAACCGATAATTGATCAAATCCATTAAATTGATCAAAAATATCTGATACTGCTACGATCATTTTATCGCGTTCTTTCACAAATTCCCTCCGTTCATTTTTTAGATCATCAAAAAATATGAATGTTTCCTCTTCAGCAATAAAGATCTCGGGAATTCTCCAATATGCTAATTTAGCAATTAACTTATCAGTTAAAATTACGTCCTTATCTAATAATATCATTCCATTCTCAGCCATAATCGATTTCCCCAGTTTCATCCCAGGTTTAGCTTGTAAAATGCTGCATTTTCTAATAAACACCAAGATCGCCACCTTAAATTTTATCTTCATAGTTATGCGGTCAGTAAAAAATCATCCATAGACATGCAAAAATACCTGTGACACTATTAGAAGTACACAGTTAATTAAAAATTTAATTAATCATAACAAATAAAAAACTACCAAGTAATACATCATATTATTTTAATGATGCAACCCGGCAGTCGTTGATAAAAATCATTAGACCCAATGGCTTTGCGTCCCTATCTTTCGATAAGTTTGCCCATGTTTAATTCTATAATTCTAGAATATACTAATAATAGCACATTTTTATAAATCAGTCATTTATAATATGTAATATCAGGTTAAATTTTCGTTACTGATTCTACTAAAAAAGCAAATACTTAGCAAGCAATTCGCTAAATGCTACTAAATTGCAATACGCCCATAACCTACTGGGTAGGTTATGGGCGTAAAATCAGGCGCCAGCATAATGCTGACGCCTAGATCTCAAATCTATTTATAATAAAGGTTTATTTTTCATACTATTTTCGTTAATGGTTTTAATGGATGCCCCCAATGTTTAGATTGTTCTGTAATGTATAGATCCAACTCAGCAGGTGTCATCTTAATCGTTTTTACTTCCGGTTGTCTGTATTCTCTTCGATCATGAGTAACAAAACCACCAATAGCTGTCGTTCTTCTACGCATTTGAGCTTCAATAGTTGCTGCTCTAAGTAAACCACAAGTTCTTCTGTTAAGTGTTCTCATACCCAATCACTCTCCCAAAAATGTTGTGTAATGATAACAGAACTATTCAAACATTATTAGATTGTTGGCCTCCTTCTCACTAATGATCTTGTCTTTATATGTAATTTATTGACGTATAACGTAATTATACGTCTTTTTTGGCTTCTAGTCTACAGACCTAATAACTAATTTCATTCATATTTTAATGCCACTCACGCTCTCATAATAAATTTTTCTTTTAAATTCTATTACCTCATTCTTTTTAATTAGATAGTCTATATTCACGTATATAAAAGTTCCTACGTTTATGATGTTCTGTAGAAACTCTTAGTTATTATACTATTGAAACAAATAACATTTCTACCGAATGAGCACTATACGCTTTATTTTCATAAAAAATCAAGCCTTTTGGAGCAGGAAGCATTGTCTAAGATGCTGAACATAATTAATAGTAAAATTAACAAATGGAGGTATTTGAATGAAAAGAGCAAAAATGATACTCATATTAGCCGGATTAATGCTGTTTAGTTTAGGGATATACACGCCCAATGTTTATGCAGCTGATAAAACACTCAGTGTAAAAATTATTGTAAATCAAGATTTTTGGAATAGCAAAATTACATTTCCGAATGGCAATAAGGCAGAAATTAACGGCATCGGCATCGTAATACTTGACAAAGGACTACCGCAGATATTCAAAACACTTACTCCAGGACAAAATGAATTAGACTTAAACTACACTGGCGTCGAGGATTCAGATTACCAAATAAAAATCCCCTTTTGGGCTGGCCCTGGTGCTTTAGTCTATCAAACAATAGAGAAAGTTAAAAATAACGGACAGACTCTCACGTATACAATTGGAGCAGATACCAGCATTCGACCTTTAACCATCGAACGTACCCAGCAATAATGTTGCTCCATGATTATCAAATCCATATTCGGTAATATATCAAAAAAAAGTATTAGCATTATGCTAATACTTTTTTTCATCCAACAATACGTCCAGCATTTTTTTACGGTTATTAATAAACTCTGTCATTACAACATAGTGCTCTGTTTTTTCATATTCAACAACATCAAACCCTTTATTGGATATTTGTAAAATTATTGCATTCGGATATCCCATGATAATAGGTGAATGAGTTGCAATAATAAATTGTGAGTGTTTATTCGCTAAGTCATGTATTATTGAAATCATTGCCATTTGCCGCATGGGAGATAAGGCTGCCTCTGGCTCATCTAATATATATAGCCCATTGCCTTTAAATTTGTTCATAAAAGTCGAAAAAAAAGCTTCCCCATGCGACTGCTCATGCAATGACCGTCCTCCATAAAAATCACTGACCTTAAGCTCATCTATTTGGGTTGCAAGATTATAAAAGCTTTCTGCGCGCAAGAAAAAACCGTCTCTAGGTTTTCTTGCTCCTCGAATTAAACGAATGTATTCATGCAATTCCGAATGAGAATTTCTTGAAGAAAAATTAAAATTACAAGTTCCCCCTTCAGGATTAAATCCCCATGCAATAGCAATTGCCTCCAGTAGTGTAGATTTTCCTGTACCGTTTTCCCCTACGATGAATGTAACCTGTGGATGAAACTCCAAACAATGTAAATCACGAAAAGCAGGTAGAGAAAAGGGATATTGATTGAAATAATCTATTTTATCTCGCAACAATTTTACGGAACGCAAATAATGCCCTGTATTTAATACTTCCATTTAAATCTCCTAGCATTTACTCATTACTCTTACGAACAATTTTTACTTACCTATTTACCTTATTTAATAAATTTTCAATTCGATTTAATCCCTCAGTAATATTCTGCAGGGAAGTCGCATAAGACAACCTCACATGCGTATCTATACCAAAACCTGAACCCGGAACAAGTGCAACTTTGGCTTTCTCAAGCAATGCATCGGCAAAATCATTCGAGCCTTTAATTTCTATACCATCAATTTCAGCTCCGATAAATTTCGAAATATTCATCAGTACATAGAACGCTCCGTTTGGAGTAACACAGGACAAGCCAGGTATGGAGTGAATTCGCTTTACCATATAATTTCTTCTAGTAATAAATGCAGAAACCATATCATTTACTATATCTTGCTCACCATTAATAGCCGCTTCTGCTGCCTTTTGTGCTATCGAATTAGGATTTGATGTCGCATGGCTTTGCATATTACCCATAATTTTAGCGATTTCACTATTCGATGCCGTATAGCCTATTCGCCAGCCAGTCATCGCATATGTTTTCGAAACACCATTAACAACAATGGTCTGCTCTTTTATTTTGTCATTAATCGACGCAATGCTAACATGCTCATATCCATCATAAATTAGTTTTTCATATATTTCATCAGAAACAACAAATATTCCATGTTCCACTGCTAAATCAGCGATTTCCGCAAGTTCTCTGTGAGAATAAACCATTCCCGTAGGATTACAGGGACTATTGATTATGATTGCCTTTGTTTTTCTAGTTAATGCCTGCTTAATCTGTTGAACACTAAACTTAAATCCACTATGTTCTGATGTTCTTATGATTACAGGAGTGGCATCTGCCATTTTTACCATTTCTGGATAACTAACCCAATAAGGTGCAGGTATAATAACCTCATCTCCAGGATTACATAGCGCTTGAAATATATTTACCAAAGAATGTTTTGCACCATTACTAACAATAATTTGCTCAGGCGTATAGTCTAACCCATTATCTTTCTTAAACTTATTGCAAATAGCCTGCTTTAACTCCAATATACCTGATGCAGGAGTATATTTCGTAAAACCAGACTCAATAGCTGCGATTGCAGCCCTTTTAATATGCTCTGGCGTATCAAAATCGGGCTCGCCTGCGCCAAATCCAATAATATCCAGTCCTTCAGCTTTCATTTTCTTTGCCTTCGCATCTATAGCTAAAGTAGATGATGGACTTATTGATAATCCTTTTATAGATAAATCCATATATACCAATCCTCCTAAGCTCTACTATCTAAAGAACAGTACAGAAGCACTCTCATTAATATTATACATAAGTTACTTTATAATTACAATAAAGCTACTGATTTGTTACACAGATGTGCTCCTTTTTAATTACATTAATTTCACGGCAAAAGACCTAGTACCTATCGTATGAACAATCGCTAAAATACTATCCAAATGGTCGTCCTCTCTCTTTACTAATTCTGATAAGTCTCCTTCTAATTGCATAACCTGTTGCTTTCCTTCCATGTCTTGATATTGAAGGTTAAGTGAAGCTGCTGGATATTAAGCTCAATATACCAAACCCACCTATTATGAACCCTGAAAGCCAGTTAATCCATTTGAGTCGCTTTTGATCAAATTTGGAGCGAAGCATATTTACCATTCCACTTAATATAAGCCACCAAAACATAGAACCACTAAAAACCCCAAGAACTAAGAATCCCGCTAATATGTAGTTTCCATCCATTGTACCTACCCCTAATCCTGCAAAAACTGCTGCAAAAGATAGGATAGTCAGCGGATTCGTTAAAGTTAAGAAAAAAGCAGATGTATAAGCACCTAAAAAGCTCTTGCCCCCCGCTTTTACAGCTTCTTCTGCTGGAATAGATTGAAATGTTTTATAACCTAAATAAAGTAAAAACAGTCCGCCAATCAAACGCAAATAGGATTGATGATCGAGTAAAAAAGCGGAAACCACTGTTACACCAAAAGCAGCGATACAACCGTATATAGCATCTGCTGTTGCTGTCCCTAAACCGGAAAGGAAACCGCTTAACATACCACTAGACAGGGTGCGCCTGATACAAAGAACTCCCATAGGTCCCACAGGGGCAGCGATAGAAAAGCCTAGTATCACTCCTTTAATCAAAAAAAGCAGTTCCATCGTTATTTCTACCCTCTTTCAAATTTTATTGGCAATATTGGAGTTTCTTTAACAGTCGATAAAATGACAGTTGTCCGAGTTTTTATGCCTGACAAAGACTTTATTTTTTCACTTATTAACCTTTCAAGATCACGAGTACCTGAACAACGTACTTTAAGAATGTAATCTTCTGCCCCAGCTATATGATGACACTCCAGTATTTCTGGCAGATTATTCACCCTAGTGAGAAACTCTTTCTTCTGTTCAGGTCGTTCCAACGTAACAGAGATGAGAGCAGCTAACCCACAACCTATCTCTTCTGGATTGATTAGTGCTGAATAGCCCTTTATTACCCCGAGTTCTTCCAACTTGCGTACCCTCTCGGCCGCGGCAGGAGCTGAGAGACCAAGAAGTGTTCCTAACTCTGCCCATGTTGTACGAGCTTGTTCCATAAGTTGTTTGATTACTTTGAAATCGTTACTATCCAATATAAAAACCTCTCTTTCGAATGTTTTATATAAATAATACATTTTATTCGTAAAAAAATAAAGTAAAAGTTAAAAAAATCGCTTGTACCTTTTTACTTCTACCTAACAATTATAGCGAAATTTAGATGGTAGATAAATGAAAGCATGCAACAAGGCTTCGACCCCTGTAATAGGATAAGTCGAAGCCTTGAGTTTTCTAATCAGCTTTTTATAATATGCAATTAAAGTGAGTTGACTTTATGTTTACAGAATTCATACTGCCAACTATTTTATTAAACAATTTAATCATTTTCCACATCTGGTTTCACTTTAAACCATGCCGCATACATCGTTGGTAAAACAAGTAACGTCAACACAGTAGCACCAAATAATCCACCAGCAATAGCCACTGCCATGGGGCCCCAGAAAGTACTCGCCATTAAAGGAATCATGCCTAATATGGCAGCGGCGGCAGTTAACATAATCGGGCGAAATCTTAGTATGGTTGAATCGATAATAGCATCCCACACCGTCTCACCATCTTTTATATGCTGCTCAATTTGATCAATCAAGATAACTGAGTTTCGTATAATCATGCCACTAAGAGCCAAGATCCCCAGTTCAGAAACGAATCCCATGGGTCGCTGCGTCAATAGCATGGATATGCTGACTCCAATGATTCCAAGGGGTGCCGTCAATACTGTTAATATCATCAAAGACATCTTCTGCAGCTGGAACATCAGAAGTGTAAAAATAATGATGAGCATGACTGGCACTGGTTGAAGCAAATATCCAATCGCTTTTTGGCTATTTTCGAGAGATCCGCCAATGGTGATGCTGTAGCCTGGCGGCAAGTTATTACGCAGATCCTTAAGCTTTTCGTACACCTGCTTCGTAGCATCATTGCCAGTTACTCCCTGAGTTACATTAGCCTGTACCGTAATCGCTGGTTTAAGATCCCGCCGCCAAATCAGTCCGTCTTCGGCTTCATAGCTTATTTTGGCAATCTGTCCCAAAGGAACAAATTTTCCATTGCCAATATGAATATTAAGGTCCTTAATATGAGCTAAATTATTTCGGTTCTGAGAATCAATACGAAATACTACATCAACCGTTTTATCTTTCTCACGAAACTCAGATATGTCGGCACCTGACAACTGCGTTTGCAAATTAGTTGCCAATGTTTGACTATCAATACCCAGCATTCTTGCTTTGTCTTGATCAACAGACAAATGCATAATTTTGCTTTTTTCATTCCAATCAAAATTAATATCCGTAATGTTAGGATTTGCTGCCATGGCTGTACTAACTTGTTGAGCAATTTCCCGCACTTTATCATGGTCATATCCTGCAACGCGCAGCATAATCGGGTAGGGCGAAGGCGGCCCTGTCTGTATTAACTTTACATTTCCACGCACATTTACGAATTTCTCAGCAAATAAGTTATCTATTTTCTTATTTAATACTTCTCGCGCTTGTGTATTTTTAGCCACAATAACAAATTGAGCATAGTTGTTAGCCGGAAGCTTAGGGTCAGTAGTTAGCACAAACCGTGGAGCACCTTCTCCCACATAATAACTGTAATTATCAATATTAGCATCGTCAGCAAGGCTCTCAGCAAACCGCTTGGCCTCCTGCTCTGTTGCCTTGAGAGAAGATCCTTCAGGTAAAGTCAGTTCCACAATAAGCTCAGGACGTATAGATGGCGGAAAAAATTCTTGTTTTACGAATTTCAAAAGGAAAATCGAACTCAAAAAGCATAACATTGTTACGCCAAGTACCAGTTTTTTACGACATAAACACCAGATCAATACCCGCCGAAACATTCTGTAAAACTTTGTATCATAGATATCATGCCCGCTTTTTGCTGCAGGTTTTACCTTTATCAATAGCTGTCCCAAAAGTGGTGTTATCAAAACTGACACAAGCCAAGATATCAATAAAGCGATGGTGATCACTTTGAACAGACTACTGGTAAACTCCGCAGCACTCCCTTTGGAAAACCCGATGGGTATAAAACCGGCACATGTAATCAGCGTTCCCGTCAGCATTGGAAAAGCAGTAGCCGTGTAAGCAAAGCAAGCAGCCTTAAACTTATCCCAGCCTTGCTCCAGTTTTACGCTCATCATTTCTACCGCAATAATTGCATCATCAACTAGTAATCCCAACGCAATAATCAACGCACCTAATGAAATCTTATGCAAATCAATCCCCATGACTTGCATGCAAGCAAATACACCAGCTATTACCAGTGGAATACATAGAGCAACTACTACACCAGAACGTATACCAAGGCTTATAAAACAGACAATCAACACAATGATTACTGCTTCACGCAATGATTTTATAAATTCACCAATAGATTCTTCGACTACTTTTGGCTGATTGGATACTTGACTGATTTCAAAACCAAGCGGTAAATCCTGCTTAATTTGATCAATCGTTTTGCTTATATCTGCCCCCAGTGTAAGAATATTCCCCCCTTTATCCATCGATATGGAGATTCCGATGGCAGGTTGACCATTAAAATACATTTTAGGCTCCATCGGATCAGCATAACTACGCCGCACATTAGCAATATCCCCCAGTCTAAAGGTGCGATCATTGACACGAATGGGCAAATTGCGGATACTTTCTATGTCATCAAACATGCCGCTAATACGTAAGTACACATCGTCAGACGATGTTTCGATCATTCCTGATGCTGTCATGGCATCCTGTGTTTTCACAGTATTGATAATTAGATTGGGATCAATACCAAGTTGAGCTAACTTGCTGCTCTCCATTTCAATATAAATTTTTTCGTCCTGCACACCAAGCAATTCAACTTTTTTTACGTTGGGAACTCCCAGTAAAGTCCTGCGTATTTTCTCCGCTCTATCGCGCATTTCTTCATAGGTAAACCCATCCGTTGTAAGCGCATAAATTGAGCCAAAAACATCATCAAACCTGTCATTAAATGCAGGTCCGACTACCCCCTGCGGTAACGTACCCTTTATATCATTGACCATGTTACGTACTTCCAACCAGGTTGGCCTAATATCTTGTTCACTTACCTCACTTTTTAAGTTTACATAGATCACGGCCTGCCCCGGCTGGGAATAACTTTTTAAGTAATCTATTCCAGGCGTATCTTGGAGCTTTTTTTCTATTTTGTCTGTTACCTGTTCTTCCACTTGACTGGCACTGGCACCTGGCCAAGCCACGGAAACAACCATTTGGCGAATGACAAAATCGGGGTCTTCCATTCTTCCTAAATGAGTATATGAAAATATTCCCATTACAAAAGTTACAATGATGAAATAATAGATAATCTGTTTATGATTAAGTGCCCACTCTGTCAAATTATGCTGTTTCATTGGTCATCACCTATTGTCCGTACCCTTTGTCCTTCCTGCAACTTGTGTACTCCAGCAATTACGATTCGATCTCCGTCTTGCAACCCTTCTAGAACATTAACTTTGTTATCACCGAAAACGCCGATTTTTATCGGTCTAAGCGTAACGATATCGTTATTAATAACCCACACATTCGGTATATCCCCAGTCTGGTACAAAGCAGCTAGAGGAATATAAGCTGCTTTTTGACTATCCGAAGGAGCGACCGTCACAGTAGCCGTCATACCCAACTTTATTTCCTGTGGAGGATTCACTAAACTAATTCGAACTTTATATGTACGGGACACTTTATCAGCAATAGGCGAAATTTCCCGTACTATCCCCTCCACAGTAGTCTCCGGCAAAGCCCAAAAAGCAACTTCAATTTTCCCCGCCTTACGCAATTCCTCAATACGGTTCTCAGGAATACTGATTTCAATTTCCCGCTCGCCGTCCTGCACTAAAGTAAGAACGGATTGTCCAGCGCTAACCACCTGCCCGGCTTCGGCACTAATACTAGAAATAACGCCGTTACTATTCGCATAAAGTGTACTATATCCAAGTTGGTTACCACTTTGACTATACTGCGCAGACGCTTGCCCAACAGCAGCGACTGCTACATCATAGGCACTTTGATACTGATCAAGTTGGGCACGACTGATCGCATCTTGTTCGTATAACTGCTTATAGCGAATCAGATTATTCTCGGCAAGCTTCAATTGTGATTGAGCGGAAGATACCTGAGCTGAACTAATATTTACATTCTGCTCAATATCTTTAGGATCAATTTCCATCAAAGCGTCTCCAGGGTGAACTACACTCCCCAAGTCAACATTACGCTTGATAATCTTCCCTGCGACTTGGAATGCCAATGGACTTTCATACCTTCCCCGCACTTCACCGGAATAACTGGCACTTTGGCCTATTCCATCCATTTTTATTACTTGCGAATGAACCAGTGGCGCTTTCTCTACTACTGTTGCCGTTTTGCTGCAACCTGCGAGTATTAAGCAGCTCATCAACATAATAACGAGTTCAACCCTTCGAACAAAAATTTTTCCCATCATAAATTTCCTCCCTCATCCATGGTTACGACTGATTTTATAAAACACCATAAAAGAAAAAAAGACTATAAACTAATTCGGTTTCGTAGTTTCCGCAGACTAAAAAATAGCTGCCAAAAGTTACTAATTAATGACAGCTATCTACTCACGCATAGAGATTGTCAACTACCTTTTAACAATAGCATGAACTATAAAATCAACTAGCATATCCGTATAATACCCCTGATCCATTTTTTCCTGAGAAAATTCGATCGTTCGCATATAACTAAAAGCTTGGAATAATCTTACCCCAGCATAGGCTGCAAGCTGTTCATCAACATCTCGAAATTCCCCTTGCTTTTTTCCTTCGATAATGATATCGGCAATAATTAAAATAATATCTTTTCCAATCATAGAATGGTATTTTTTGCTTAGAAAGGTAGAAAACAGCGTCTCATCCGCTTTTAATAATCTTGTTAAAAAATTATCTTCATTAAAATACGCTAGTGAAATTTTAATTAACTGCGTTAACTTGTCAAGAGGATCAGAAAATTCCTCGATGCGGGCGAAAATCATTTCCCGATTTTTGGAACTTTCTCTTAACATGAGACTGATAAACAAATCCTCTTTGTCGTTAAAGTGACCATAAATTGTCTTTTTAGAAATTTTACAATCTCGGCTAATTTCGTCCATCGTCGTTTTCTTATAACCAAAACGATCAAATCGCTCTTTCGCCTTATCAAGAATAAGATCTTTTAAATCATCCATAACTTTTCACCACTATCTTAAACAAAATATTCATCAGCTAGACCTACCTCTTAATATATTGTTCTGCAATCACCTATATACTATAATAGTGTTTCAGTTTCCACAAGTCAAGAGTGAATGATTAAATATGACTCACCTTTTATTCAATTCCTTTAATGATACAGCGGGGTTATGATATTTACGAAAATAGTGAGTATGCGATAATCTACTAAGAATCTTGCTGAATAATCGCCAGCCCAATGTAGTATGTAAGATTAAATATGCCAAAAAGACTGCCGTCAAAACATAAATATATTGTATGATTCCAGCCCAATTTATAGGAAACCACTCCAAAGGTAACTTAACTATATTATTCAATAAATATGCTGAAACAGGTATCGTGGTTAGATAATAAAAAATAACTGCTATTATTGGACTTGCCTCCACCGCTTGATGCGGGCAATAATTCATACAAGCCATACAACTATCACAAGAATAGCTCCAATAAGGTCGCTGTTTTGTTTTCCCCGTCATAATAATAGCCCGTTTAGGACAAATACTGGCACATAAGCCGCACCCTATACACTTATCGGAAGCGAAAAACAATTTTGACAGAATAAATTGTGCCATAACAAGATAGGCGAAAGAAATCGGGACTAACCATACACCTAAGATCAAAGGGATAATACCGTCAAAATATACTTGCCCCGACAAAACTGTTTTAGCAAAATGTTTCACTCTCGGCTCCGCCGCTGAAATGATAAATTCAATATTTTCCTTACTTAGCCCCCAATGAACTACCGTCCAATTGCTAGGCATATCGACACCCATGACGCCCCTTACTGTATACCCTTTTAGAAATAATAAGCAGGCAATAAGATACCCTGCTGTTCCTTCCATTCCCGGGAGTGAAACCCCCTTTATTCTCGTGCCCGCCCTTGAAGGTAGAACAACCGCCGCTGCACCATTTCCCCTCGGGAGACATAAAATATGTCTTAATATTAACCATGGAGCCGTAAAACCATGGGTAGGCAATGTAAACACACATAATGTTTTCGCATCTGGCTCTACGCACAGTTTATCTGTCTTTATTTGTTGTATCTTTATTTGCAAACCAAGTTCTTGGGCAATTTCAGTAAACCATAGGGCTACCTTATAAGAATTGCCTGTACCAGTCATAAAATAAACGGATATCTTTTCAAACATTATACTCACCCCATGTTTGTCATTAGTAACTACTATTTATATCAGCTTCTATCACCGAAATAAAAATCCTGCACCACTTATCATAAGTAATGCAGGATAGATTTTTTTCCTCTAATACTATTCATCATGAATTCATTGCTATTATTTTTTCAGTCCCATACCTGTTAAAAGAACAACAATCTTAAGTTTGTTATCATATTTTTCATTAAAATATTGCAGCATTCCAGCAACAGCAGCCCCTGAGGTGCACAATTTTTACTTTGAACAGCAATAATACGAGGAAGTGTACCGCATCAGCTGCTAATATTTTTATGTTCTTCATCATATTTTTTTAAAGATTTATATATATCTCCTATGCCATCAAAAACAAAAGTTGCCTTCACACCATATTTATCAAGGTCTTCGACAGTAGACTCGCCTGACAATACCAAAATAGATGTAATTCCTGCATTTTCTCCCGTTTTAATATCCGTATATACACGATCGCCCACGACAGCAAATTCATTTAGTTTATACTGCTTCATTTTTCTAAAAGCACTCTGAATAATCTCTTTGTTCGGTTTGCCAACAACAAACGGAACCTTTCCAGTTGATGCCTTTATAAGTTCCATCATGGAACCGGTATCAGGAATATATCCGTTTTCTACCGGACAGTTAAAATCGGGGTGAGTTGCAATATATGCAGCACCATTGCGGATAAAATCACAGCCCTTGACAAGTTTTTCATAGGTTAATGTCATATCAAAACCCAGTACAACATAATCCGGATTTTCATCTGTCAATATGAAGCCAAACTTCTGAAATTCTCGTTCTAGTTCAGGCGTACCCATTAGAAATACTCTCGCTTTTGATTTTAAGCTGTTTAAATAACTAATTGTAGCATCGCCAGAAGTTAGAACATTTTTCGCATCACACTCTATCCCTAAATTACACATTTTTTCCACATAATGTGTACTATCTTTTGATGAATTATTTGTAAGAAATAAAAAATCACGATCACTTTCTTTCAAATAATCAATAAATTCTTTCGCCCCAGGTAATAATTTCTGTCCTAGATTGATAGTACCATCCATATCTAATAAAAAACATCTAATTTCCCCTAAAGTTTGCATAAAGACTAAACCACCTCTTCTTATTATTTTGCAGTTCCATTACTCAACTTTCGCAGCATCAGCATCGTATACCATTTCACATACTTTCCACAGGGATCGTAAACTCTAGCAGAGAATTTGGTTTTTTCACTTTGTTCGCGGCACACTATAGAATCATCAAGAATGAATACGCTGACTTTGTTAATAGTGTTTATTGCTCAGGCAACTGAATTTCTTTCGGATACTCCCATTTCTGCAATTCCGCCAACGGCACTATAGGTGGTTCTTTACCACCATTCATTGTAAGCGTCCGATAATAAATCTCAGCTAGTTCCTCTGTATACGACGGCATGTACATCTTTGCGACAACTGCTATTCTGCGATGGAAAGCTTTCGCCACGGCTGTAAAACGGAGCTGTCGAAAAGACAGCCCCTCTATAAAACTATATATCCGATAATAAAATTAAACAGCAATTTCTTCTTCCGATGCATTTTTCAACGCTTGTCTATCGAGATAATCGTATATTGATTTTTTGTTCTTTTTGAAAAATACCCATAAAGCAAAATACGCTACAAGTGTAAGACCAATCAAAATCGGGCTCGCTGTAAGAAAGGCAAAAAATACTAAGCTCATCAACGGTTTACCCAAAATATTGAAGCTCGTAATCAGCATTGCCCCTGCCGGAATAGCAACACCAACCGTCAATGCCATATTCGTAAAGAGAGGCGCCGTCGCCGTACATACATAAAGGCCTAAGCTAAACCAAATTATACCAGACACAAGGATCTTCGCTATATTGCCATTATGCACGGCCACAAGGCCTTGCACCATATAAGGAATAGCCAATAAGTCAACAACTGGCAGCGCTTGATTTCCTGGTAGAGCAATAGCAATAACTAACATAATAGGAATTAAAATCAAGCCTGACATCAACGTAGCCGGTTCCCCATATCCAACCGCATCATTTACAGCAATATACCAGTCACGTTTACCCGATTTGCTCATCATTTTCCTTGCAGCATCTGTAATTGGTGCGAATGCCTGCGCAAACATACTCGCAACTTTAGGGAAAATTGCCATAATAGCACTTGTAGAAATACCGACTTTCATGATTTCGCCCCAAGCTGCTAACGTCATGATTCTATCAACATTACCAAGTATACCGATAAACATCCCTAAGAATAGACCCAATGTCATAGGTTCGCCAAGAAAGCCAAATTTTCTTTCCAATTCTTTTGGATTCAACTTAAGTTTATTCAACCCCAATGCATTATATAGAGGGTCAATCAATACAGCAAAAACAGATGGCTCTACATTATGCATGGCGATAATTGTACAATTTGGATAGTTATAATAGGTCGACCAACGTTTTGCGACCAATTCAGAAATCAATAAGCTGTACAAGTTTAAAACAACCATGCAAGCGATACCGAGAACGAAATTTCCTGTTACACCGATGACCATTGCACCCCAAACCATATAAGAATAGTTATTCCACAAATCAGATGGCTGGAATACGTCCGTCCATTTTACCAGGAACAACAACGTTTGTAATGCAATCCCTAAACCTAAGTAAATCATACCCGCACTTGTCGAAAATGCAACTAACGACGTTGCCTGCCAACCAACATCAAATACAGGTAAATTTACACCTGTACTCTGCACCATATGGTTGATGACTGGTGTAATAATCGGTGTAAAAGAATTGAGGAGCAGTACGAAACCCTGTAAGCCCACACCTGCATAAACTGCAGATAAAAATGATTTCCTCGTTTCAACCCTAAATGCTTTTGCTATGATAAAAATTATTATAGGTACGATAATAGAAGCACCAAAAGAATCTATGATTCCTTTCATTAGTTCTAACATAATCCACTCTCCTATTCATCTTATAATTTTCTCAAATGGCTGCCTCAACTTGCTTTCTTATTTATTTAAGCCTTTGACAATTTCCAAAACCTGTTCAAAAAATTCATCTTCACCGATTCCCGTCAGACAGGCAAACGCGTTGACAGTCGGTATAACGTAGTCGCCCGATTGCAACGGACTTGTGAACGTAATAAAATCAAAACGTCCAGATTGTGCCAGATTCAATGCTTCTGTAGGTCTTGCCTCCGTCGCAGAAACATTATAGCCTTTGTCCTTCAGAAATTCTTTTACTTTACCTGCTACCATCGAAGAAGTAACTGTACCTGATCCGCACACTGATAAAACACTGATTTTTCCCAAGGTAAAATCCTCCATTTTTATATTTTTATTTTATAATTCTATTACATCTAATAGCTTTGCGACTTCTTCTTTCGTTTTAGCCGCTTTGATTTGCTGCAACAGTTCCAAATTTTGAAACACTGACATCAATTTTTGCAGCAAACTAACCTGCCCATCCGGATCCTTAATTGCCAGTAAAAACACCAGTTCCACTTGCAATTTATCCGAATGATCAATCATCGAGTAAAATATCACCGGTTTTTTGAGTACGGCAACAGCGATATGCGACAAAATAACATGCTCTGCATTCGTATGTGGAATCGCTACCGAAAAACTCCCAAGATTTAATCCCGTTGGCAAATTCATTTCGCGCTCTATGACCGCGTTGATGTAACTATCCTTTACGTAACCGTTCGCCAACATTTTTTTCCCCAATGTAACAATAACATCTTGATTTGTTTCAGCTGCCAAATTCAGTTCAATTAAGTCAAAATTCATGTATATCCTCCTAATAATTTTTACCTTAAACTTATTTATAGTAGTTTTGACCAGCTCCTTCTTTTTCCTGTCACCTTATATATAAGCAAGTACCGTGCCGAACTATTTCAACTCTAAATTTTTTCTTTTACCATTGATTTATAAGGCTTTGCCGGCTCTTCAATCATAATCTATACAAAAATCCATTTTTCTCTTTGCCACTACTTTATGTATTGCCAAATGTATAAATTTTTACGTAAAGCTCGCCCCTGTTGCTCTTAATAGCAAAAAAGATGCAGCAACCGCTGCATCGCTATATTATAATTTTTTTACCTTTTCCATAATGATTTGCTTAAACATTTCTCCATTTGTGCACATGCGAATTGCCTTCATAAAAGTTTCATCCTGCAGAACCGTTAACATTTTTTTAACAATATCCTTATCATCGGCGGTAAATACCGGCATGAGCAAGAAATTCACGTTACCGACAACCCAATCAATGGGTTCCTTCAACTTCACAAAAACAAATTTCGTGCGTAAAACCTCTGCTGACGTACCATGCGGTACTGCTGTATTCCCTTTAGAAAAGGTTGGCAACAATTCCTCTCGATGTAAAACCGAGGATAAATATGCCTTCTTGACATACCCTTTATTAATTAAAAGCGAACAAATATATTCCAGTAAATCCCGCTTTATATAGAATTCCGGTTCATAAAGAATCAACTCATCATCAAGGAAGTAAGCCAAGTCATTGATATATTGCATTGACAAATACAATTCCAAATTCTTTAATATATCTTTATCGTAAGGAATAAAATTGATGCCTGAAATCTTTGGATTAATTGTACCAATAATTGCTAATATATTATTCTCATTTCTTATTTCATTAATTTTCGTCATGATATTTTCGTCGAGGGCACTTATTGCATAACAGCGAAACTGCGGATATTTCGCTTCGATTTCCTGGCTGATATATTTCGCATTGCCTTCCCCAGTAAGGCAAATCGTAATAATCGCACTTTGTTTATTCGCTTCTTTTTCTAAAATATAATTGTATTTCATATTTTCCTTACATAATGAAAAATAGATTTCATCCAAATCAGATTCCCCTATTGAGACCTTGCGTGCCGCTTCCAAAGCTATCAACAAATCCATGCGATCAAGCATCCGTGTTTTTATGCCTGTCCGTTGCATTACGATATCCCCAATATTCGTCAGCGATCCCATATCAACCAAAAATAATACTCCACACCCTTGATTAACTGCCTTTGCCATAGCAACAGCTTTATTATAAATATTTATTGGTTTTTCATTGAGTGGCATATCAATTGCCATCGGAGCCTTCATACCAAGTAAATCTTTAATGACCTTAACCGTCGCGCTAGCTATATTACCATGCGATACAACAATCAGGCCTACACGCTTCTTTTTTTCCTCTTCATGCAGTGCCGCCTTCATATACAACGCAATAAATGCGATTTCATCCTCTGAAATCTTGATGTTTTCCGCCTGTTCCAGCTTTTCTGCAAACTGCTTGCCTATGCTATATTCATGGACGAATTCTTTTTTTATTTTACTCATATTCAAATTAACGATACGCTGATTCAACTTGATTTTTTTAATGGCTTCTTCTAAATGAATTGCCAGATACTTAAATGCATTCTTATTTACCTTGCTCTCTCGTCCTTCGCCAATGATCTCATCCATAAATTCCTTGATGACCTTAAGAATATTATCGCGCACAAAGGTTTTTAATTCTTTAAATGAAAAAAGCTCATTTTCAACCGGATCCATCACATCACTGAAACGATTCAAAATAAATGCCCATAAGATATTCTCGATTTCCGAATCACTCAAATCAAGATTTTTTAACTCATCGTACTTTGTCTCAATACCACGATAAATATCCTTATTGATCTGATATGCAGTATTGTAAAAATCCCCCTCTACAGCAAAATCATTTACCCCAAACGGTATCAAAATTAGATTTTTAAGATATTTTCGAATCTCAGAATATTCGATTTCCGCGAATGATGTATCCTGAAAGGAATCATTAAGTTTCAAAATTCCTGCGACCTCAATAGATACTATGTTTTCCTGACTATTCTGTTTATTCTGCAGAAAATTCATAAACGAATGCGCACACAAAACCTGAATCATACTTTTTAACTGGCCTATATTCCCTTTAAACTCCTTAAGGGCAAGAATTTCCACGACACTTTTGTCGATAAAAATCTTCGCATTGATGCGATTGCATTCCGCCTGAAATATCGTATAAATGAGCTCAACACGTTCTTTCAAAAACCAATCTTTTAATGCTGGCAATTGGATGATCATTGGAATACGCCGCCGAAACGTCAAGAGAAGATTGTCTTCAAGACTTTCCGTCGTTGCACCAATAAACATCAAGTTCACCGCGCGCTCTATACCGCTTTCCCCTAAACGACGGAAGCACCCACGGTCCAA
The DNA here is from genome assembly GCF_018835585.1 of Pelorhabdus rhamnosifermentans. NCBI lineage: Bacteria > Bacillati > Bacillota > Negativicutes > Selenomonadales > Sporomusaceae > Pelorhabdus > Pelorhabdus rhamnosifermentans. The sequence goes on along the minus strand of NZ_JAHGVE010000004.1, from coordinate 25,727 downwards.
AATAGAAAAAAGAATTTCCTGTCCTTTTGGCGGCAAGCGATGGATTTCATCCAAAAACAGTATCCCGCCGTCCGCCTGTTCAACTAAACCGGGTGTATCATTTACCGCTCCCGTAAATGCTCCTTTTTTGTACCCGAATAATAGAGATAACAACAATTGCGGATTATCCCCATAATCTGCGCAATTGAACACAATAAACACGCCATTCTCATGAATAACATTGTTTCCCTTCGCGAAATCGTACATTGTCTTGGAAAACAAGCTCTTTCCTACACCACTTTCACCAGTAAGCAAAGTTGGCAATCCCTTGGGCGGATACAAAATCGCCGCCTTTGCCTGTTCGATCGAATTTTTCAAGCTACCATTGCTCCCGATAAGCCGCTTGAATGGATCGGCACCGTTCACCTGTAAACCGTCACTCTTCGTTGTTGCTTCAACCTCCGACAATGGCAAAAGTTCGTCAATCACTTTCCTCGAAATCGCAAACCCCTGCTCAATTAACTGGCACGTTAAATCCGATACGGCAATATTGGGTTGATTTTTCCGCACGGCCAAAATTGCCGCCTTCAAATATGGATAGCGCCGTTGGCGCGAGTTATTGATATTCAGTTCTTTTCTGATATTGGTTATATTTTCTCTAGTAGTATGTAAGTACTTTGCAATCTGTACATCCGTCAGCGGATTTTTTTTGTTTTCTGTATCGACAAGATTGATCACCTTATTTTTTAAATCCATATCACAAATTCCTCTCTCATTTGCTACCAAAGCCTATTCCTTTATCAAAAAAACATCTTACCGCTTGCATACTACTATAAGCCGCTTGAATTATCCCTGTGACAGGAGAAGCTCAAGCGGCTTATCTCTATATCCGTTTTCAAATCTATTAAACAATTCCATGCTAAATTTTTCAATTATCGTAATTCTTATTTATATAGTATATCATTAAAAACCTATGCCACCACATACTATAAATTATTTTTGTCCATAATATGCGTTTTTTCCGTGTTTTCGCAAAAAATGTTTATTCATTAAACTAGGACCTATCACATTGTTTGGCGACATTAATTCTGTATAATATGCCATTTTAGAAATCTCTTCCAAGATGACCGCATTATGAACTGCCTCCGCTGCACTTTTACCCCAACTAAACGGTCCGTGATCGTTAAAAATAACCGCCGGACAGTATACTTGGAGCCGCTTACATTGCCCCAAGTATACGTGATGAGCCCCTTTTTCGGCAATTCCAAATTTGCTGCTAAAACTTCCTCTTTTAACTTTTCCAACATAACCGAAGATCCTTTCTCACATAAATTCAGACAAATAATTTTATTAAGCGCATAAATGTCAGCCTATTGCGGATATATGGCGACAATTGTAACGTTCTTTCCACTAAATCTTCGTTCAAACCAATTTCCTTCATTGTCATTACACATTTAGCGGAGGTAAGCATCCCTTCGATTTTTTTCACACTTGGCAAATCATCCAGCACTGCTAATACCTCTGGCAATTTTTCTGCCAGCACCTTTAAATCAACCCTTGCCAATGGATCTGGTGCATTTTCTTTAACAATCGTTTCGTACATACCCTTAGCCCCAAAAGATTGCTGTAAAGCTTCCGTTTCCAGACCATTATATTTATCAATAATATGCACTTTTCCAGCGCGAATATCTGCTTTCATCTGCTGATATTTATAAATTGCTAACCGCAAACCGACAGAAACCTTTTCGCCGTGATAGGCTTCAATTATTGGATTGAGGATTTCCATTTCCCACAGATGCGACATATGATGCTCCGCACCGGACGCTGGGCGAGAATTCCCCATCATCTGCATGGCCAGTCCCGAAAGCAACAAACCATACATGAGTTTTTCACAAGCTTCTGCTTTACCGGCATGAATATTATCTAAGGAATTAGCAACCATATTGACCGCATCCTTCGTTAGATCAAATATATGTTGGCAAAGATATTCACCTGTAACGATATGCGATATTTTCCAATCGGCAAGTGCCGTATATTTGCCGAGTAAGTCAGAGATCCCCGATGCCGTCAAACGATACGGCGCCTTGGAAAATATTTCACTATCCGCAACGACGCAAATCGGAGAACTCGACGAAAAACTTTTTTTGAAGCCATGCCACGTCATCGCAGCAACCGTTGATACGAAGCCATCAACACTCGCTGCCGTCGGTATAGAAATAAACGGGATTTTCATTTCATTAGCTACATAACGCGTAATATCATGTATCGTGCCTGAACCGACCGCAATCAAAAGATCGATATCCTGTAGCAATTGTTTTTCTACTTTGCCCACAGCGATTTCATTCGCATGCAAATTTTCTGATGTTAATTTGATACAGCCACAACCAAGCATTGCAATAACCCGCTCACCTGCCGCAATAAATGTATTTTCATCACAAATTACCAACGGGTTTTTGTATTGACTATAACCTTCGCTTTCTAACAACGCTGGTAATTTTTCAATTGCATTCTTTTCAATAAAAATATCTTTTACAAAAATCGTGTGCTTTTGCCCACAACTGCACTCTCTACCAAACTCTTTAACATCAATTTTCATTTTTTCTCCCCTTATCTCTTTATTAACCTATCTCAAAAAAAGCTCGTGAAATTCTTACACAAATACAATAAGCAATTCGCATGCCAAACAAATAGGCAAAAAAAAAGAATTCTAAACCCCTTGCTAATTCACGCATCGTAGGAAAAAACATACATTTGTACTACTCTATTTACATTTGGGCAAATGCCTTGACCAAAATGTTATATAAAAAGAAACAACCATAGATAATGTTTTTTTGCATTCGTTACTACTTACTATTTTTTCAGTCCCATACCTGTTAAAGGAACAACTATCTTAAGCTTTTCATCATATGTTTCATTAAAATATTGCAGCATTCCAGCAACAGCAGCCCCTGATGTTACCTCGATATAAATACCCATTTCTCCAAGCACTTTCTGAGTTTCTATTACATTTTCATCATCAACAGTAATCACATCGCCATTGCTCTCTTTTATAGCCTCGATCATTTCGTCTATTCTCTTTGGTTCTTGAATCGCAATTCCTTCAGCCACAGTTTGTTTCCACCAACTGGCCGATTTTTAAATTTGCTGAATAAAGGTGCACAATTTTTACTTTGAACAGCAATAATACGAGGAAGTTTTCCTAGTTCCTTAAAGCCTCTATAAACTCCTAATAACATTGTTCCATTACCAGCAGGCACAACAATATAATCAGGAATATCAATTTGCTCATAAATTTCATACGCAAGAGATTTAGTTCCCTCAAAAAACAAGGGATTGTAGACATGTGAAGCATAATAGGTGTTTTCTGCTGCTTTTAATATTGCTTTTGCAGTGTCTTCACGCATTCCTGGAACCTTAACTACATTTGCTCTATAAGCATTAACTTGTTTAATTTTCCCTGGCGATGTGTTCTCTGGTAAGTAGATATTGCCCTTTATTCCTGCCGCAGCACAATACCCAGCAAATGCCGCTCCAGCATTACCAGATGAATCTTCAACAACTTCTTTAATACCTAATTCTTTTAATTTATTCACCATGGCAAAAGTACACCATCCTAGTTAACATATTTTTTAACAAATCACTCTTACATCATAGTAGTCTATTTGTCACAAAAAAGATAACTGTAATAATTGATTAACTCAATAGAAAATACTTATATAAAACTGTTCAGTAATTCGTCCTTTTGTATATATGCAAAAGCAGACATTAGAAACGTCTTAATATGAGGTGTAATATTTTTGTTTTTGTGAAGCACTACGGAAATTGGGCACTTATCTGGTTTAGTATTAACAAGCTGAACAAATATCCCCTGATCTAAAAAAGACTGAACCATCCACACGCTCAAACAATAAAACCGTCAAAAAAGTTTGGAAAAGTTGAATGTCCATACTCCACCTCATCATGTAGCTTTGCTTTTAATGCTATTCCAACTGGTTCAAGAATTCCAACAACTAGTACCGATATACCTCTAAACCAAATTATACCTCCAACATGCGTATTTCCTAAAACTGAACAAAAAAGCCAACCAGTCAATAAAGCTATATCCAGACCATTTTTTGTTTAATTAATTCAAGACTGGCAAAATCATATTGGCAGTTACAAATGTCTACCCTATACAACTACTGAATAAACTATCTAATAAATGCCAAATCTAAATGGGCTAAAGCATCCGATAACCATCGCGGATGCATAACCATCATATTCGAAGGCAATTGCCCAATATCGAAAAAAGCAGCCTCACTAATCTCTTTACGATCCACTTGCAACTCTCCTCCCCTGATTCTACACAGAAAGCACAAAGTAATGAAATGGGTAATTTTACCTGATGGATAACTAAAAACTTGTGTAACCGGATCTGAATATACTCCCACCAATTTTTCAGCAGTTACAATAAGTCCTGTTTCTTCACATAATTCCCGACTAATCGCTTCAGCAACCGTCTCAGCAATTTCCACATGACCTGACGGCAAGCCCCAAAGCCCATTATCTACGCGTTTAACCAAAAAAATCTGATCCTGTTCGTTGAAAAGCACCGCTGCGACCCCCGGTTCGATGGTGTCCGGCCAGGGAAAATCCGGCGAGTTCCCACACAATGAACTACGATTAGGGCTAAACAAATCCATCAGATTTTTAATTTTAGCATTCGGATAACGATAATCACATTTTACTGGATAACAAAATTGCTTTTCTTCCATTAATATTGCATTAATTCCATATTGATGTGCGCCTAAAATATCGGTATCTGGGCTATCGCCAATCATCACCACCCGGTTATTACACGCTACATTCTTCAGTGCCATATGGAACATATGCGAATAAGGCTTACCTATAATAATGGGACGCTGTTCACAGCTCACTTGTACAGCTTGAACAATTGCACCTGTAGCCACACATCGTCCGTCTGCACTAGGAAACGATTTATCATCATTCGTAGCAATAAATTTTGCACCTTTTTCAATATACCTTACTGCCTGTTGAACTTCGTAAAAGGTAGCATTTTCAGAATAGCCAACTACCACCCCCTGACAATCACCCTGTTCCACTACTTTTATGCCTTGATTCAAAATTTCCTTTTTTAAGCTCTCTGTACCAATCACATAGACCTCCTGGATAGCATGTTGAACTAAATAATTCGCCGTAGCCCAACCAGATGTAATAAAATCTTCTTGACTAGCGTTTATTCCGAGATATGATAAGCGTTCACATAATTCTTGACGCAAAAATCGAGGATCATTGGTCAAAAAATAAACCTTTTTCCCGCAATTTCTCAGTTTTTCTATTGTTTCTTTACTTCCTGGTAAAAGTCGATTTCCAATGTAAATGACTCCATCAAGATCAATTAAAAACACATCATATTCTTCTGCAAGCATATATATCATTGCCCCTTTCAAAAATAAAAAGGCCCACAAGGGATATCTCAGCGCATACAAAATACGCCAAGCTATCCCCCTCAGGCCTTTTGTGCCAATAGGTGCCCCCATCTTCCATTCAGACAGGTATGTAGCGCTTGGTCACTGCCCCTGATGATACAGGCGGAACCCTAGCTACCTATTCCAAGCTTAGTAGGTCTATTATATCACTTTCCGCAACAAACTGATGATAAGATTTCTTTTCACTGTTCAATGCGCTTGTAGTCTGTATTACCTGCGGCTTCTACAAGTATCACCGGTTTCTCATTCGTCTTACTTTCATTTTCGTCATCATTCATCTCGCAAGTGCCCTTAAATATGGCTCCTTCTCCAATACTTAAGGTACCGGTCTTTATATCTCCATACATTTTCCCAGTCGGCGATATTTCAAACTTCTCCGTGATCTCAATATTGCCGTATATATTTCCGGCAATGGTAGCTCCATGGGCTTTAACTTTTGCTCTTACAACTCCGGTTTCGCCGATAATGACGTCACCTTTCGTCATTATTTCTCCTTCTACTTGTCCATCAATCCGTATAGTGCCAGTGGCTTCGATATTGCCGGTAATTTTAGTATCTTTACCGATCACCGTTTCCATTGTCTCATCACTAAAACCAGAAATTACTGATCCCTTTTTACCAAACATTATGTTCCTCCTTCATGGTTACAAAAAGCTTTCCGGATTAACCGCAGTTCCATTCAGCCTGACTTCATAATGACAATGTGTTCCTGTGCTGTTTCCTGTACTTCCCATATAGGCAATCACTTCACCTTTTCTAACCTGCTGACCTACATGTGCCGCTATTTGAGAGCAATGACCATACATCGTTTCAATGCCATTTCCATGGCTAATTTTTACCAAATTGCCGTAACCACCGTACCAACCACTATAATCAACAACACCATCGGCGGTGGCAACAATCGGTGTTCCGTAATCACCAGCAATATCTATGCCTGGATGCCAATCACCGCCTCCATCACCCCACGGTGAACTTCTCCAACCAAAGCGCGAAGTAACTTCACCAGTGACAGGCCAAATAGCTGGAGTAGCCGCAAGGCGGGCATTGCGTGCAACTAACATATCCTTAAGGGATATGAGATTTTCCTCTCTAACTTGAACATCCGACTGTAACTCCCCCACCAATGTTTGGAGCTGTAATAATGTAGGTTTTACCACTGGTCCGCCTTGTCCACCATACCCCGAACGCCCGCTAACTCCGCGGGAAGTTGGCAATTGTTCACTGTTTACCAATTGACGAATATCGGTATCCAGCTTATTCAGTCTGTTCATGTCTTCTTGCAACACAGATGTTGTCTTAGCTAATTCTTCAATTTGGCTGGTTTGTGCTTGGTTGATTTGTCGCAGTTTCTCCAGTTCTTGTTTATCTACACTTGCATCACTGGCTGCGTTTCTATAATTAATTATTGTCCCACCGACAATAACCAACAGCATACACAAAACAATTCCTGTGCCCTTAACCAATTTGACTGGTAGCCGCAAGCGAATGACTTTGTGACCTTTATGCGGTACAAGCATTAGAGTATACTCCCGTAGCGCTTCCTGTTTGGCCAGTTGTTTAGAACTTGTCTTTTTTCTAAAACGATGCCATTTTTCTTGGCAATAATAGCGAATACATTTAACTAAAAACACTGTCTTCTCCTTTCTCTAGCAATATTCCGCTTCCAAATTATTCTTTTCCCAGGATTTCACGTAAAAGATCTTTAACATGAAATCAAGACATAAAATGTTAAACTATGTCATATAATCAAATTTTAACACGATTTTTATACAAAAGAAAAGGTTTTTAAGATTTTTGTATTTTTTTACACCCCAGCCAAAACAGGATAGAAGCAAAATTTCTTGCATTCAATCGTTCTACTGTAACTTCAACAAACATCCCCTACCCGACCTAAAGCACCAAATAGGAGATGTTACTTCTATGAACATCAAGCGAAAATATCCATAAAAGCGCAGAAATCTTCACGTTTATTATATCAATTAAATATGCCGGGCGCACAACAGTGAAAAGAACTCTAACCCGAGACTTGCTGAGGTTAGAGTTCTTTTCACTGTTCAATACGCTTGTAGTCTGTAATACCTGCGGCTTCTACAAGTATCACATCCAAACCAATCTTATTAATTTTTTCCCATGGAATCACGATATCTTCACTGCGTCCAAACATACCTAAAAATCGTCCGGCACCTGGCACTATAATAGCTGTAAGTCGTCCACTTTCAACATCAATTTCAATATCCGTAATAGTACCTAAACGCTTTCCATCAAGAACATTAATGATTTCTTTTAATTTTAGATCTGATGTTTTAAGAATAATGACCGCCCCCTTCCAACTCCCTTACAGTATATGAAGGACAAGACGATACTGTTCCAATTATATTTTTTTATTATCATTAATGTTCATAATAAGACGCCACTCCTTGCACAATAGTATCGGTGTCACCTGGCATCAAGTGCCCATATATATCTAAAGTGGTGCTAATTTTGTTGTGACCCAAAACTGCAGAGATAGCTTTTATATAATAAAAGGACTGGATTGTGGTAATTATTCTTTAATCCATAAGGATGTACAAACATGCAAAGCGAGACGATTATTACACCTAAGGTAGAGAAATATCCAAATAAACCGATTACTTTAATAGTCCCCTACAGTGTTGGCGGAGGAACAGACTTTTATAACATTTCACTATTTTTCTTCCGTTGATTCATCCATCTCTAACCATTCATGAATTATTTTTGCTAATTCCACTGATAATTTTTCTTCACTTAATGGATCAATATCGGGTGTACCATCACCGCCCATTACTAACACCACCAATCAAATTTTGTTCATACTATATAAATAGCTAAAGGCAGGCGTCACAAATTACCGGAAGCCTATAATACTTACTTATATTCAATTACTCATTTTTATTAAGAGTGTTTGATAACATTTTATCGGCAATGGTAGTGGCATCAACATGATATGTGCCTCGTGCAACGCGATCGCTAATAGACTGTACCCGATCCCGCCTTACATCAGAAAGCGCCTTCAAGTCGCACAGCATACGACTAAATTTTTGCGCAGTAAGCGGAAGCACAACCTCGTCCACTTCCTGAGTATTTGTTTTTGCTGCTTTGAGTGTTTTGTTTATACCACTGTAAGCCTTCATTGCCTGCTGATTTAAACTTGCTAAGATAATCATTTTATCCACCTTATGCGCCCTCCTTTTTCACTTAGAAATCAGGCTAACTGAACAATAGCAACATCAAAATACATAGCCTTGGCATATTGATATTGTACTTATATCGTAGCAAGTTTTAACATACTTTGGTACTCTCTAAATAGAGAGGAGATTCCCTATCTGTTTAGAGAGGTAATGATTTTTCGTTGTGCCAACAAAATCCCCCAACATATGCCGGAGAATGGAGATTATGGTAATTAGCTACTTTTGTGTATCTGTATCCGCAAATCTTGTCGTCAACCAGTGCGATCTAATATCGGTAAGCATTAGTACTGGCGGCGGAGCATTTACATCCGGCATAGCACTGCTTAAACTATAACATGTAAATGTGCCAAAAATATGACAATAAAAAAACCTACCCCGGCATAACCGAGATAGGGATTCTAGTAAACGCTTCATCTATTTTTATGGCTCCCGAAAATCGTCTAAGCTACTTTAATATGGTGAAGAATTTCACCATTTCTTGTATTATTTCCTCATAGTAATGCCGACAATAGTCATTCCCCCCTGGTCTTTCTCCATAACCAGGAATTCCCTTTAAGACCTATACTATAAAATAAAGCACCTACCCCCCTTTGTGGCCAGAGTAGATGCTTTGTCGTTAATTATTTGAATTGTATCGCTAGCCACCTTAAACGATTTTTCATGGCGATACTAGCTAATCGCGAAGAATGGCTTTACTTGTGGGTGCTTACGTACAACCTCATTCACAGAACCGATGTTTGAGCTATCAACAGATTTTTTATTAAAATTAAGATCAGTCAATCAAGACAACGGGTTTAATCAAATCTTTCGGTTTATCCTTCATAAGCAATAATGCCTTTTCAATATTGTTATATCCATTAAACACATGAGTAACTAAAGGCTTTAAGTCAACGCGACGATATTTTACAAGATCAATTAACATTTCCATCCGAAGACGCCCTCCTGGGCACAAGCCTCCTCTAATTTGTTTGTGTGCCATTCCACACCCCCATGCTAAACGAGGAACTTCCAGAAAATCTCCAGTGCCGTGATAATTAACATTAGAAACAATTCCGCCAGGCTTAACTAAATGAATGGCTTGTCCAAGCGTTTCCGTACCACCACCTGCCATAATGACGCGATCCACTCCTTTTCCCTGAGTTAAATCCATAATTTGCTTAACAATATCACCATTTCTATAATTAACAATATCAGTAGCTCCATAGACTTTGGCCGCATCGACACAGACAGGTCTGCTGCCTACACCAACTATTCTCCCTGCGCCACGGAGTTTAGATCCGGCGATTGCCATTAACCCAACGGCACCAATACCAATAACAACAACACTTGATCCGAGTTGAATATCCGCCAATTCAGCACCATGGAATCCGGTCGTCATCATGTCGGTGATCATGACAGCACTTTCTAACGGTATTTCATCTGGCAAATGAGCCAAATTCATATCCGCATCATTGACATGAAAATATTCACCAAATACGCCATCTTTAAAATTGGAAAATTTCCAGCCTGCTAATAATCCATTCGAATGTTGATGAAATCCAGCCTGAACTTCTAAAGAACGCCAATCCGGAGTAATTGCAGGAACTACCACTTTATCACCCGGCTTGAACTCCTTTACGTCACTACCCACTTCAACGATTTCACCTACTGCTTCATGCCCTAAAATCATATCGTGCCGATCACCAAGAGCTCCTTCAAAAACGGTATGAATATCAGACGTACATGGTGAAACAGCAAGGGGACGAACAAGCGCATCATATGAATTTATTACCGGTTTTTCCTTATTAATCCATCCTACTTCATTAATACGTAACATTGCCAAACCTTTCATCATAAAAAACCTCTCTTTCATTATTTGATTGTTCATTTTTTCACAAACAACGTACTGTTTATTTACTTTGCAAAAATCGTGCCAATTTATAAATTAGCTTTTTCATATAGAATAAATATGAATGAAATCAAGGGCTTACTCCAATTATTATGACAATCTGCTATTCATTTATCTCTTACACATTTTCGCCATAAAACAAAAATCGGTGATAAAAATCACCGATTTCAACCTATATATAAGCTTAATTGACATTATTTTTATTCACCGTTGGTGAAAATATTCACCTTTATACAAATACTTGCCTTAGCGTCTTTCCCAATGCAACAACGGAATATCATATTTAGCAGCTTTTTTCACAATAGTCGAATGATCCAACTGAATTTTTTCTGCTACCTTTCGTGTCGAGCCATACATTGCAATCGCCTGTTGAAAATATTGCCGTTCAAATTGTTCTTTTGCTTCTTTATAATTCAATATGCCCCGGTAACCTTGAGCCGAATTTACTGCCAGCGTCTGCTTCATTACTTCCGGTAGGCACTCCGCTGTAATCAGATTTGTGTCAGTAGTAATCATTAACCGTTCCATTAAATTCTCCAATTCGCGAACATTGCCTTTCCATAAGTATTGGGTAAAAATACGATAACTGTCCTCTGAAAGCGTTTTATGCATATGATATTTATCATTAAATACTTGCAGGAAATGCTGCGTTAAAGGAATAATATCGCCAGGTCGTTCCCGAAGCGCCGGAATATGTATTGCTAAAACCTGCAACCGATAAAATAAGTCCGCACGAAATTCTTTATTCAACACCATCGTTTCCAAGTTGCGATTCGTAGCAGCAATTATTCGACAATCCACGCGAATTAAATTCTTACCACCTAGACGATAAAAATCTCGCTTCTGAACAAAGCGGAGTATTTTTACCTGCAGTTGAAAAGGAAGATCTCCTATTTCATCCAAAAGTACCGTACCGTGATTCGCCAATTCAAAAAAGCCCATCTTTCCCCCGCGCTTGGCACCACTAAAAGCGCCCTCTTCATACCCGAACAACTCAGATTCTAATAAAGCATCAGGAATGGCTCCACAATTAATTTTTAAAAAAGGATATGCCTTGCGGTCACTTAACTGATGAATGAGATCAGCCACAACTTCTTTACCTACTCCTGATTCGCCAGTAATTAAAATAGGCGCATCCACTTTGGAGTATTTTTCAATATTTTTTACCATGCTTTTCATTTGAGGACTTACGAAAGTCCGTTCTGTGTGAAAGATCTCACAATATCGATTCAACCTCTCTTGGGATTCTTCTAATTGCCGTTTTTCATAGTCAATATCTCTGATCGTTCCAGCCACCCGCAATGGCTTGCCCTGCTCATCACGAACCGTTGCACCTGTTGCATGAAACCAATGGTACTCACCGTTTTGCTTGCGAAGACGATAATCAATTGAATAAGGTGTCTTACCAGAATAATCATTCAAATGCTCCAGAAAAGCTTGCAGCGTAGTTTCTTTGTCATCTGGATGAATGATATTACTCCAACTACTAAAGATATTGGGAAAGTCATGTTCATCTTTAAACCCTAAAACATGCCGAAATTGTGGAGACCACCAAAATTTATTCTGTTCATTAATAGGATCAGCAAAAACAACCTCCATGTCCCAGGGACCTTCAGTCAATGCCTGACTAATTAAATCAAATCGTGTTAAAAAAAATTCGGCTTGCTGTTCCTTAATTTTTCTTTCATGAATATCAAATAAGGTTCCAAGAAATTGCAAAGGCAGTTCTTGTTCCTGTCGTATCATTGTCCCAACAGTACGAAACCATCGATATTCGCCATTTTTCATACACAGTTGATATTCCAAATCAAAAGAATTCTGTTCTGAATCATCTAATACATAAGAAGTAAACGTTTCTACTATGCGCTTACGGTCATCAGGATGCATTCTTGCTGTCCAGCTCACAAGCATATTAGGAAATTCCGTTTCATCATGAAAACCAAGTATGCTCCGAAAATCATCTGTCCAGATAGCTTCATGATCAGAATCTATCGGATAATCCTTAAAAATAGTCATGCTCCATAAACCGGCATGAAGAGTTTTGGCTAATTGATCTGCTGAATATGTCGAATACAAACATTGATGACTCACAATAAAATCCTCCCAGTCTAAAAATCAAGTAACTGTTGACCTGCTAACCAGGCTTTCACACAAGCAATAAAAGTTTGAGCAGCAGGAGACATGCCTGTTAGCGAAGCCGCTGCAATACCAATGGTACGATGATAGGTTTTTTCCAATGGAATAGTGCACACCTGTTGTAGGTTATGCAGCAAAACCATTTCAGGAAGAATGCTGATTCCAAGTCCATTTTGTACCATGGCAATAATCGCTTGATCTTCCAGCACTTCGTACTTGATACGAGGAACGATCTGATTTTCTACGAAAATTTTGCTAATATCACCATGCTCCCCCCATTTCGGCATAATAAATGATTCCGTTTTGATTTGCTCAAAAGAAATCACCTCAGCCTGACAAAGCTCATGATTATTCGGTAAAATACACAGCAACCCATCTAATTTCAATGGAATTACCTCAAATGACTTAGCAGTCGGTAAAGACATAAACCCAAAATCAACTGCACCACTTGCTAACCATTGATCAATTTTATCATAGTCACCTTCGAATAATTTAATTTCTATGTCAGGATGATCGGCTTGAAACTTTCTTAATATGCCGGGCATCCACTGGGTCGACACACTCGTAAATGTTCCAATTCTCACTGTTCCTATTTCCAGACTATGAATAGCAGCCACTTCCTGCCGCAATTTTTCTTCCTGCTGCAATATTTCACGCACATGTTTCAATATGTGTTCACCATTGCTTGTTAAATAAATACCGGAACGATTTCGTGTTAATAATGAAAACCCAAATTCATTTTCCAAGCTGGAAATAGCATGACTAATGGCTGATTGTGTTACTTTGAGCACTTCTGCTGCTTTCGTCAAACTGCCTGCTTCTACAACTTCATGGAATACTTCATATTTAAAAAGAGTCATGATCATCCCTCTTACATGAAATTTTTTCAACAAATCTATTATAAACATTCGCTTTTATAATACAAATTATATACTTATACTATAGATAATCAATAAAAAAAAGCCGCTTAAAGCAGCTTGTAGTAAAAAGATATGGGAGAAATACTTATGAATAATCAGTTAAAAGGTTTTTTATTTATTATGATTTCCGCCACTGGCTCAGCTACTTTATCAATTTTTACTAAATATGCTTTTGCAGCAGGAGCCAATATTACTACCATTATTAGTGTCCGTTTTCTTTTAGCCGCTCTTTTTCTTTTGCTTGTTCTGAAATTGCGACATATTTCACCTTTCATAGATTTTAAACTGATGGTTCAGTTGTGTATGCTGGGTGCTATAGGCTATGGTGGCATGTCAATATTATTTGCCAACAGTTTGCATTATCTTACGGCCTCACTAACAGGAATGCTACTCTATACCTATCCAGCTATGGTAACTCTGCTGTCTTTTTGGGTAGGAGATGAACAGTTCAGCACAGGGAAAATGATAGCATTATTTATCTGTTTAGCTGGATTATCTTTAGTGTTAGGCGTATCATCTGCCGATGCACCGCTTATAGGAATATTATCTGTACTAGGCGCCGCTGTAATCTATTCTGTTTATATCGTGATCAGCAATCGGATTCTGAAAAGAGTTAATCCCTTGACTGCTAGCACTTATATTTGCGCCTCTACAGGTATTGTCGCATTTTTATATGGACTACTAGATCATAGTTTCATTTGGCATCTGCCTACACAGGGGTGGCTGGCTATCTTAGGTATTACCATCTTCCCCACCGTAATTGGCATATTATGTTTTTTCTCCGGGTTGAATTTAATTGGCCCCGCAAACGCAGCTATTCTTTGCACCTTAGAACCGCTCATTACTATGTTACTATCCATCGCTCTGCTCGGAGAGACAATCACCTATTCACAAATTAACGGGGGATTATTCATTATTAGCGGCATCATTTTCTTGCAATTACCTGCATTAAAAGTAAGAAAATCAAAAGACTTGACCCTATAAATTTATCAAGACGACCGTTCGCAATGATTTACCAGCTTTCGATGATTTCAGCAAGCTTGCTTTTAAATTGTATCTGATTGGCTTCCATCTGACTGGAAGCCGACTCATCTGGCAAACTCGCGACATTCACCGCGTCAGTGTGAGTCCCGTCAATAAAACACAGCGGCGGGAATAGCACGCACCACCAGTTTTGACCCGCCCCTTGACCTAAAAGTATTCTCACAGCCTCATAACGGCCAGCCGGAAACAATAGCGTACCATACGAACGGATGGGGAAATCAAATTGACCTATTTCAAAGTGGGCCTTATAAGAAACATGCTCTTTTTCAAGCACATCATTAGCCAATTGAATCAGTTGTACCTGGCTATTCACAATGACCTCTCTTGCCTCAACTTGACTCGTAATATTCTCCAAGCGAGGCGTAAGATAAGCCACAATGGCATCGCGAACTTTATATTTTATTTGTTGATCGACATCCGTGTCACTATTGGCTAACACATGAAGCCGCATCACATCCTCAGGACTCATTGTCGTTGTCGTTAATGGCACCTGTCGCACCGTAAACAAAATCCAGCCTAAAAAAATCATCATGATCATACTTACTACACTTACATACTTAACTTTTCTCATTTCCCTCTCCTTACAATTTAGCGACTTCTACACATATTTACGCATATGGCCCAAAGCCGCTTTTTCTAGTCTTGACACTTGCGCCTGTGAAATACCGATTTCATCGGCCACTTCCATCTGTGTCTTTCCTTCAAAAAAGCGCAGTGTTAAAATATGTTTTTCTCTATCACTTAATTTACGCAATGCTTCTTTAATAGCTACGCTTTCTAACCAGCTTACATCAGCATGCTTATCATCACTAATTTGGTCCATAACATAAATAGGGTCGCCGCCATCATGATAAATGGGTTCAAATAGCGAGATAGGTTCTTGAATCGCATCAAGAGCAAAAATGATTTCTTCACGGGGAATCTCAAGCTCTGCTGCAATTTCATTGATTGAAGGCTCACGAGCGTATTTGGTAACAAGGGCATCTCTAATTTGCAATGCTTTATAAGCCACATCACGCATGGAACGACTCACTCGAATGGGATTATTATCGCGAAGATAACGACGAATTTCGCCTATAATCATGGGCACAGCGTAGGTTGAAAATTTGACATTCTGCGATAAATCAAAGTTATCAATGGCTTTCATAAGTCCGATACAACCCACTTGGAATAAATCATCCACATATTCACCACGGTTATTAAATCGTTGAATAACACTAAGTACAAGCCGTAAATTACCATGTATTAGTTCATTGCGCAACGGCAGCTCGCCTGATTGCAGCCGCACAAACATATCACGCATCTTGCTTGCGGAAAGTACTGGGAGTTTTGCTGTATTGACACCACATATTTCAACTTTATTGATAATCACTCGATAGCCTCCCTTAAAATTCCTTTATTGTATCTTGTTAACTATCATCATTATCACCACTCCCTGTTTCTTTTATTCAATCCATTCGTCCAAATGAAACAAGAATAGTAAAACAAATGTTGCGAACATCAAAAGGGACCATACCTAGCCTGTATGCTAAGTACGGTCCCTTAAAGACTCAAATTATTTTTTATTATCTTTTTATCATGATGAGCGTAATTTTCACGTCTTCTTCAAAAAACTTCTGGAACATCTTTCGTCCGGCAATCAAACTGGAACCTCCAACTCGTATTTAACAGCAGCTTTGACATTGCGGCACTAAAAAAGAGAGCCCAAGGGCCCTTAATGCAACTGTTCAACGATATCGTATCTGCCAAGCTCTTTTAATTTTTCTTTAACAGCATCTAGGGTATGCCCGAGCGATATTCGCTTCATATCGCTTATGGTTATCAAGAAATATTCACCATTATAATCATTTATTTGCTCACTCATATCTCCGCTTATCCAAATCGTTAAAGCACTAGGCATAATCTACACCTTCCTTCTTATTTAATATTTATTATAAGATAACAATTCTATACTAATTTCAATTTTCCTTTATATTTTCTAACTCATTGTAAAAATTTACTCTAATTGCTTGAAATATTTTTTCATCTTTAAAATAATGCGCTTTTCTAATCTTGAAATATAGGATTGAGATATTCCAAGCATTTCAGCTACCTCTTTCTGCGTTTTTTCCATTCCATCATCAATCAGTCCGAAACGAAGCTCCATAATCTTTCTTTCCCGGCCAGATAAACGTTCCATGGCAGTATAAAGTAATGTTTTATCAACTTCTTCTTCCACAGATTTATAAATAATTTCATTTTCTGTGCCAAGAACATCAGATAGTAACAATTCATTACCATCCCAATCGATATTTAAGGGTTCATCAAAAGATACTTCCGCCCGTGTTTTAGAATTACGGCGCAAATACATTAAAATTTCATTTTCAATGCAGCGTGATGCATAAGTCGCTAGTTTAATGCGTTTGACTGGATCAAACGTATTAACGGCTTTGATGAGCCCAATAGTTCCAATACTTACTAAATCTTCAATACCTACACCTGTATTCTCAAATTTGCGGGCAATATAGACAACTAATCGTAAATTCCGCTCAATAAAAACACTTTTTACCGCCCCATCACCTTCTTGCAAACGCGACATTAAGAAAACTTCCTCGTCACTCGAAAGAGGCGGCGGCAGAACTTCAGTACTGCCAACATAATAAATTTCATCGGCTTTACGTAGCCCCAGTTTCAACATAAGGGCCGTTATTTTTAATTTTAGATAGAGTTTAATAATCGCTCCTGTTATGCGCATACATGGGCCTCCCTTTCATGATGATTGTCTACAGGCACAATATCAGGATGAATCAGCGCTTGATAAGCGTGTTCCGGTGACAAATGAACAGGTGATAAAGCAATGATGACCTGACTACGAACCGACTGTATTTCTACCCAATCGGGACGAAAACCAACAAATAAATTTTTCACCCCCACCCCTTGATAAGGAATGATTTCCAAACGAGCCATCAAGCTACTATCCGGAATATTCTGTATCGTTTCTGGCAATTTGTTGTGATTCATTATCAAATATTGCATAACCTTATTTGATAATAGCCCTGCTAGAGCCTCAATATCTACAATAATGACGGGTTTATGCCCCAGGGGGCTGTATAATCGATTTCCTGTATCAAGTAAACTTGTAAGTTCTAGAACCCGTCCCTCATAGCATATTTTAAGTTGATAAGAAATATTTTTTCGCGAAAATGTTTTCGTAAAGCTTCTCGACCAAATACCGAGTAATCCCATCCCCACAACCACTCCCCCTACTAAATGATAAACTGTAATAACAATGGGAGGCGAATGTAATTGCAATGGGAACGACTGAAAAAAATAAAACCACCCCATCACTGCTCCCCCTAGTATAAAAGAATTCACAAAAAATAAAACAACTAACAATCCAAACCGTTTAAGAGACTGGCGTCCGAAAACACCAGCAATAAGCATAGTCATAAAAAGTAGCTTACTTAAAGGAGTATAAAATAAAACGCCACTAGGCAGTAGCTCACCGAGTGCATAGACACTGCCAATCCCTGCCCCGCTAAACATACGCAGCTTAGAAATAGGCACATGGATAGACCAAGCAGTCAGATACAAAATCACACTATTCAATATAAAATTAATGACGAACAATTCATCATAATACACAACCATTAAGGCCCGCCTCATTTACTTGCTAGTAAAAACTGTTCTACATGACAATCTATTGAAGGACTTATGAACTTATTCCTATTATAACCAGATGAATTTCAAAATTTTGTAAGTCCGTAGAAGGAATGTTTAAACAAAAAACTCAAAAACCTGCTATGTTTTGCATGACTGACGATAGAATAAAAGGAGGATTGACCGTCTAACAACCTTCATGGTACAATAAAGTTGTTAGTAAATATAAGGGAGGGCGAAGCCATTGAAAATTGCATTGGTAGGGTTAGGCCGGACAGGAAAAATCGTGGCTAAATATCTACTTGAGCAAAACGCGCTCAGCATGGTGCTATGCGGTCCCAATAGTGTAAACGCAAATAAAGATATTGGTGAAATATTAAATATAAGAGATACAGGAATACGCGTCGAAACAAGCGATCATTTAGAACAAAAATTACTTCAAAACCGACCGGATGTACTAATTGATTTTTCATATCCTGGCTTTTTAATGGATTATATTCATGTTTTTGAAGCCATTGGCATCAATATTATCACAGCCGTCACAACCTATGAAGCCGTTGAACTGGAAAAAATAAAAAATACTGCCCGCATGGGAAATATCGGTATTGTTGTAGCGCCTAATATTACCTATGGTGTCAATGTGCTCATGCATTTGGCCGAAATTGCAGCAGAATTGATGGACGGCTATGATATTGAAATCTATGAAGAACACCACAAACAAAAAAAAGACAGTCCTTCCGGAACTGCCAAGAAACTTGCGGAAAAATTACAGCAAAATCTGATCACCCACGAAGAAATTCCTATTCATGCTGTTCGCGCCGGTGAAAGTTTAAGCAAACATAAAGTGTTACTGTGCGGTGAATTCGATCGAATCGAAATATCCCATCAATCTTATTCAAAAAATGCTTTTGCCAAAGGTGCTTATCAAGCAGCTAAATTTATAGCTGAAAAAACTGGATTCTACGAAATGGATGATGTTTTTAAACAAGAAAAGGAAAAAAGAAGAAATACTTTAGTAATGCGTCTAGCCGATGAAAATAGACGAACTTTAAGCTTAGCCTAAGAAAAAAATAAACAAACACATGGAAAATCATGTGTTTGTTTATTTTTTTTCGATAAAGGCAGTTACCTTTTGTAATATATCCCCCTTACCCACAAGAATAATCCAATCATCGGACCGAATAATTGCTGAAGGACCGGGAGAAATATTGATCTCACTATCATGGCGAATGGCAACAATCGTTGCATGCGTATTTTGCCATAGTTTAATATCGGCAATCGTTTTTCCTATAACAGGGGAACGCGCAGGAACCTTGATCTCCACCGGATTATAGGGATTCAAACTTTTCAACTGGTCTGAATATCCAATCACTTCATTAAATATTTCTTGCAGTCGTTTATCAATTCCCTGTTTCTGCGTCAATAATACTTCTATTTCCTGCTGCAAAGAATAGACGGATTGCATACTTTTGTGGCGCGTAATAAAAGGATAGGCTTCACTAACAGATAGTACAACAACTTCTTTCCCTTGCGACACAGAAACAATATTGGCATCCTTCAACAAAGCAATGGCTTTGCGAATGGTCTCAGATGACACATTATAGTTACTGGCTAATAAGGTGCGTCCCGAAATTCTTGAGCCAACGGGAAATTCATTATTGACAATGCGTTGGGCAATATCAAGTGCTATGGAATGATACATCGGAAAAACAGAAGACATTATTTTCCTCCAAATTCATAACTGATCATTGAACTCTTTTAATCTTAGACGAAAATGAAGAAAGAATCAACAGCACTATTGCAATTTAAAATGAAAAATCTTGACAATCGGCTCATTTAATGGCACAGTGTAAACACTGTTACACTAATACTGCAGGTGTATAATGATGTTGTTTAATAAAATTTCTATTTGATACAGATGATGATTGGGATAAAGCAAAAATAACTTCGCTTTAGAGAGCCGATGGTTGGTGAAAATCGGTGCAACTGTTTTTGTGAAACTCGCCCAGGAATTCTTTTGCTGAAAATGCTCATTTAGGCAAAAGCGAATACCCTCGTTAAGGGCATCAACCGCATTATTAATTGAGGTTGAGCTATGAGCCTAATGTAGGGTGGTACCGCGTTTTTATTGCACAATTTTTTACTGAGAGATGGTGTATATGATGAAAGCTTCACGTTTTAGATGGATACTAGCGTTAGTCATGTTTATTATTAGTTTTACCGCCTATATGGATCGCGTTATTTTATCAGCAGCTACCCCTGCCCTCATGAAAGAATTTTCTTTTAGTAAGGTTGATGTAGGACTTTTACAAACTTTATTTTTTAGCAGTTATGCCTTAATGCAAATTCCAGGCGGTATGCTTGCTGAAATGTTTAAACATCGGATCACCGTAGCAATGGCTGCATTATGCATGTCGGTCTTCACTTTTTTTACAGGAATGTGTCACAGCTTTTTAGCCTTCGCTGTTGTTCGGACACTTGTCGGCGTTGGTGAAGGCCCCCTGATAACAATGAGAAAGCAAAAGCTTCCTCATTTATGAGCGGCGGTGCTTTTGTCGGCCCCATGCTTGGCTCAGCATTTACTGTGCTTCTCGTTATGACGCTCGGCTGGAGATCGTCGTTTTAAAAAGCACATTCATCATGTTGGTACTGGGAGCATTCATCATGCTGGTGATGGGAGGCAACATCTACGGTAAGACCGATTGCTTCAGCATATTTGAGGAAGGTTTCTACGGAAGCAATTACTACCCGCGCCTCAATAGCTAATAGTTCAATTCCAACGAGTGAAACACGGGCCCAGATATCTACCACGATCCCTTTATCCAGGATGCGGTCAACGACTTCAACCAGGCTGGAGGATGCCATTGCTGTTCTAACAGCCATTTTTTTCATCTCCTTCGATATCTTAAGATAGCTAATAGGCTTATTGGCAGGTTTAATTCTTTACAATAATTTTTGCCATGCCAAGACACTTAACTGGCCTACATTCACAACATTCAATTGCAAATTTTTTAAAACAGTTACTAGAAAATAGTTTTGCCTGGCCAGGAAGAATAGTATCAGTTAAAGGTGGTTTGCATCCGGCTTCTGCAATCAGAACTTTCATAATACAGCACCCTTTGTTGACTACCCAGATAAAACTATCTATTTTATCTGTAGCGTACCAATATATTCTTGGTTGAGTATCACACGGTTGAACAATGATTATTGGCGGTAATTCTAAGAAGCATGAATTGCATGTTCTAGGCAGAGTATGAATAGGTGATTTACAAGATTCTGGTTCAGTGTAACAGTTAAAAGAATTACATGAATCAATACTTCCCTTTAAAGTGGGTTTTTGTTTATTTTCAAACATATATGCACACATCTCCTAATTTTAATATAAGAATATTACTTTGTATTTTATGAAATTTAATAAGAAATGGTGATTATTTATGTCTCCATATATAATCGAAAAAAACGTGGAATTTAGGAATAAAATTGTTAATCCGTCATATCATGTTAGCAAAGAGAGGCTTATACAATTGGAGGCGTTTTTATAATTAGATGAAATGTAAAAGGAGTAAGTATGCATATTGATATTGAAGAAGGAAATTTACAGGCCGGTGTTCTGGGGTTAGTGATGGCCCTAGTTGAAATTATTCAAGACGCGCTTAAAACGCAGGCCCTGCGACGAATCGAGGGAGGCGATTTAGATGATGAGGAAATCGAGCGGCTCGGCAATGCTCTTATGGACCTGGAGCAAACCGTGACGAAAATTAAGGTTGAGCAAAACCTACAGTCTGCAGTTGAGCAGATCCGTACGGGTCTTGATGACATAATAAACGAGGTGGTTGACATATTTAACCCAAAGGAGTGAGTGAAAGATCATGCCTCACGACAAGAATTATTCCTTGACCGATGATTCCGGCAGTTTGGAAGGAGTTACTGTCGCTTTACCTGAAGGGCGGTATCTTTATTGTGTGATCGAGACTGGCGATAGCTTGATAGAACCGGTCATGCTGGGTATTGATAAAGCGCATGTTTATGCGATACAATACCGCGATGTTGCTGTGTTAACACATAATTGTAAATCGGAACCGTACAATTCCGACGATGAAAAAAAGGTGATCGACTGGGTATTGTGCCATGAGAAAGTAATCGAAACAGCAATGAGCAGTTATGCTAATGTTTTGCCTTTTGCCTTTAATACCATTGTTAAAGGCAATCCGGGCGAAGCGGCGGCAGACAGTCTAATTCATTGGATAGAAACAAATTACAACCGGTTAAAAAACAAACTTGGAGTCGTCCGCGGTAAAAAAGAATATATTGTGAAAGTACTTTTGAACTGCTGCATAGCGGCAAATGAACTTATGAATACCGACTTTGAACTAAAGGCACTGCAGGAGGAAGTGAATGGTAGCGCCAAGGGCAAAGCTTTTTTAATGAAGGGAAAGCTTCAAACCTTGCTAAAACAAAAACTGGCCGATCATGCAGATAAATTATTTCAAGATATCTATGCAAGTATCATTCAAACCATTGCAGAATACCGGGTTGAAAAGGTTAAGCCGCCGGAAAAAGACCAACTGATGTTGCTAAATTTGTCATGTTTGGCAGAAATAAATGAATGTGAAAAATTGGGCGAAGTTTTGGAGCAAATTCATTATTCTGGCGTTACAGTAAGTTTCAGTGGTCCATGGCCACCTTACAGTTTCATGTGATATATTGCAGCGTCTAAAATTTGTCGGAGCAGTCAGGAGGGCAAGATGCAACCTACGCGCGAACAAAAGGTAACTCTCAATGACTTGCTGGATTGTGTTTTAGATAAAGGTCTAGTGCTAAATGCCGACCTTCTGATTACTGTGGCGGGTGTGCCGCTCTTGGGTGTCAGTCTAAGTGCGGTGGTAGCGGGCGTAGAAACTATGACTAAATACGGCTTGTTTACTCAATGGGATAAAGAAATCCGGTGTGAAGAAAGCAGGCGGCGGAAAGGTGAGTTGCCAAGCCTAACCAAGACAGCAGATCAGGTATTAAAAACAATATAAGATAGGTTAAAACTGATTTACCAAGAAGATGAGTATGGTGAGAGCGCATTTCCAGGGCATGGAAATGCGCTCTTAAATATTCAGCATATGGTAACATTTGTTATCACCTTTAATCATTCCTAGTTCATAATATATAATGCACTTGCAAAATCAAAAAAAAGAAGGTGATTCTATGCCTCTAGAAATAATTAAACCACCTGAATACAACGTATATATTACACAAAAACACTCTTATTACTACCGTTCAGATGAGTGTCAGGATCCCGAGCAAGTCCTCCCCATCGGAAAATGTAGGAATGTCCATAGAACATTACTACAGTTCCGTCTCCCATGCCCACATAGTTGCTCAATTATTTCACAAGGTCTATTAGGTTTATACGTTTCTAGAAATGAAAATCATTTCACAAACAGTCTATTGGAAATTCACCAAATACTATCGCCATGGAATCCAGAAAAAATAGATTGGAATAACCAACCTCTGATTACCAATACTCCAATAGCGACTATTTCAATCTCCAGTAATTTTCTAGGCCTCATATCTGCTGATATCACGAGTTTAGTTCAAGATTGGCTGAGTGGTGCAGCTGCTAATTTTGGCATACTATTAAAAATGCAGAATGAAGCTCAACCAAATTTTATCCTTATCCGCAGCAAAAAATATCCTAATTCTTCAAAATGGCCCTATCTCCAAATTGATCATCCTGATTGTGGCTTTAACACTGTTACTACTTTGCCAAGTACCATTAACAAGAGCTATCCTGTTACTGCAAATAATAGTATCCAACATACCGCAGGTCAAGACATCCTCATTTATAATTATTCTTATCTGGTTGTCAATGTCGGCTCCACCACCCCAGCAGAAGCCTATCTTGAGGTCAGTGCTGATAACACTCATTGGGAAATACAATCCGCCACACATATAATTAACCCTGGGGAACAAGTAACATTTGTTCCTGATGTCATAGCGCAATATGCCCGTTTATCTTATCAGACACCAAGCTTCGGCCAAGAAACACAACTTATAATTTACATTCAAGGAATAACCTAAATTTGATACTAATATAAGCTCCGATAAAACTTTTATTATCTATGATCAAAACTCGACACATACTACATTATACAATATATAGTACTTATATGAAATCACATCTACACATCACTTTGGCTAAAGAATAACCTTGAATAATATTCATCATTGCCATTATACAGCATACAATGTAATAGAGTTTTCTCTAAATATTTTATATCAAAAAGGAGGATTTTCATGCCTATTTTAAAAGGTATTGAAAGAGTATTTAATTATCAAGCCAATACTATCATATCTCCGCCCTTCCCTATCAATTTGCCAGCTGCTAGTACGGTGTCATTAGCCACCCTTGCCATACCTGTACACCATGCCGCCTATCTGGTACGGGCCGTAATCAACTGGGGCGCCACTTTTACGCCGCTTGCCACCCCGATTGTGCTTACCGCGCCTGGATTTGCTCAGGTACAATTTCAAATATTAAGAGATGGTACTCCCATTGAAATCGTAACCCAAACAGCAGGCCAAACAGGTGCCCTGATCGGCATCGGCACCTTCGCTACTGCCGTCTCAACTTACGAGATTGCTGCAATGCAAATTTTGGGTACCGACTCGCTTTGTTCTTGTGTTGGAAATTCATGTTCCACATTTGAACTGCGTGCGACCAATATCACTTTGCAAGCACCGCTAAGTACTGCTGCCGCTGTGGCCGGAACTACAACAGCCGCCGTCGGACTTGTATCTCTGACCATCGAAGAAATAGAACCTTGCAGAACCGAGTCTGATAAAGCCTAAAAATCCATGCCCATCATTCCTGAAACAAAGGGCTGTCGCACTATAAAAGGAACCTATAGAATGGATATAAAGTTAAGGCATTTGAGAATTTTTTGATTCAAGCTCTTCTGGCTTAGCCATCCTAAAGCAAAGTGTATGCGTTTTCCATGCGAGCTTGTTCGGGATCATTGTAATCTGCATCCTGAACAAGCTTGCGCTTTAATGTGCGGTAAAAGATTCCAATGACTTAGGCGCTCTTAATTTTCACTTAAGAAGATGGAAAAGATTATTAAAGATGCTATAAGGGGGAAGGTTGATGGCAAAAAGGGTGGTTAGTATCCCTAACTCGCTGTGCGAATCTATTCAAGGTAGATATTTTATGGGACAGACTGACGTCTTAAGTTTTGGCAACGGCAGAAATGCATGGGGTGAATTATTAAACCCAATCGACTCTCAAGTAAAATTATTTGTAAATGTATTCACTATTACTAACATATCTGGAACGGATTTTTTGGCCGAAATTTGGATTAATTCCCAAATGCCAGGGACAGAAACTGCTTCCAATCTGGTAACGCCGTCTAATATGACATTATTTATGAACCGG